>DXSD01000054.1 GCA_019410665.1 Fusobacterium sp. | reverse complement strand
TTTTTAACTTATATATTTTATTATTTTTTCCACTCTTCCATCAAAAGCTAAATGCCAGATCTCAAATTTTGAATGAAATATAATTTTATATGGAATATTGTATTTTTCTTTAAACTCTTCCAATCTTTGCTTTTCTCCATATACCTCTATATGAGTATCAAAAATTTTATAATCTAGAGTTTTCATGTCTTTTCTTAACTCTTCAGTATCCCATAAATATGGAACAATTACATTAAAACCTTCAGCTTTATCTGTAAAACCTTTTAAAAAATAATTTGCAATAGTTGTATCTAGCAATCCATTTTCAATGGATAATTGCCGCATTGACTTTGGAGCTTTTAATAAAAAATTATAAAGATTTTTCTTTTCTTTATAATTTTTATATTTTTCTCCATAATCTTCCATGAAATCTTCAAAAGTATAATCTTTTATCTCTATTCGATTAGCTATTGTTTCTAGTTTGACAAACTCTCCTATTTTTAATCTTCTAGCTGCAGCATCTCCAAGTTTATCTCTTATTTCTTTTTCTGTATAATATTTTAATAGCTTCTCATAGATTTTTATCATACCCTAATTATCCCCTTTGCAATATATTTATCTATTTCCAAACGAACAAATTCATTGTATAATCTAGGTGCATACTTAATCAATGGATCTAATCTTTTTACTACCATTGCTTCAGTAACATTCCATTTTTTCCAAGTATGTCCATCAGAAGATAAATTTTGCATAAATCCTTGGAACCTATCAAATACATTTGCAAATTTAGCATCATTAGTTTCCATATTTTCAAACTCTAACCAAAGTTTAAAGTATTCTTTATATTGTTCTTCTGGAAGCAAAGAGTATATTTTCTCTGCTGCTGCTAATTCCTTACGGAACTTTTCCTCTTTCGAGGTATTAGAAAACGCAGGAGTATCATCAGAATATATCTCTACAACATCATGAAGGAGTATCATTTTCAAAACTCTTTCTATATCTATATTTTCAAACTCTACATACTCTTTTAAAGTTATTGCACACATAGCCATATGCCAACTATGCTCTGCATCATTTTCTCTTCTATTTACATCTCCTAAAATAACAGATTGTCTTAAAATCCCTTTTACTTTATCTATCTCCATTAAAAATCTTATTTGCTCTTGTAATTTTTTCATAATTTTTCCCTCTACTATTATTTTGCTACAAATATTAATTGTTCTCCCATATCATTAGTTAAGATCAATTTTCCCTCTTCTTCTTCGATTTTTGTCATACTATTTAATAGACTTAAATATTGATCTTCTCTTATTAAAGCTTCTCTTGATCCTCCCATTCTTGTAGAAGCTAATGTAGAAACTTTCATTTTTCCATCTTTAATCTCTACTTTTCCAAAAAATCTATTTAATCCCGAATATCCAAATACTCTTCCTTGATCATCAAATCCTAAAGTTAACCCTTGACCAGCAAAAATATTACTCAATTCATACTCTCTATCAACTACTTGAACTATATTCTCAATTGCCTTTGGTCCTTGTTTTTGTGTTTGAACATTAGTACAAGCTCCCACCACTAAAATCATAGATAATAATATAATAACCTTTTTCATTTTTCAACTCCTATATATTATTTTATCAACTCTTTAACCTTTTTCATAACATTAGCAAATTTCTCTCTTATAATTAAATTTGCCATATCATCTCTAGGTGTTGGTGTCTCATTTAAAATAACTAAATTTTTTCCTCTAAAATACTCTATATAATAAGCTGCTGGATAAACAGTTAAACTAGTTCCAACTATTATTAAAGTATCAGCTTTTTCTATCTCTTTAATTGCTTTAGCAGTTACTTCCTCATCTAACATCTCTCCATACAAAGTTACTTGTGGTCTTACTATCCCACCACATTGACATTGAAAAGATGAATCAGATTTTTTTCCACACTTTAAACAATACCATTTTTTCAATGTTCCATGGAGTTCTAATACATTTTCACTTCCAGCTTCTTGATGTAAATTATCTATATTTTGAGTTATTACACATTTTACTTTCCCAAGTTTTTCCAATTCTGCAACTACTTTATGCCCCATATTAGGTTTTATATTATTAATAGATAATTTTTCCTCAAGATATCTATCAAATATCTCTCTATGTGTAAAGAAAAAATCGTGGCTTAAAATCTCTTCAGGCTCATACCCCATAAATTCCCTCTGATTATAAAGTCCATTTTTCCCTCTAAAATCTGCTAGTCCAGAGTCAGTAGAAGCTCCTGCTCCACTAAATACAACTATATAATTACTCTCTTTTATTATTTCAGCAAGTTTTTTTATCTCTTCCATAGCTCCTCCTTCCATATATTATTTATTATACTACATTTTTTTCTCAATTCCTAATTTATTCTACATTTTATTCTTAAAATATGTTACAATTTCAGTATCAAGTTAAATATGGAGGTTAGTTATGAAATACAATTTTGATGAAATAATAAATAGAAGTAATAGTAATTCAAAAAAATGGAATCCAGAATTATATAAGGTAACTTTTAATAACCATACTGATCTACTTCCTCTTTGGGTAGCAGATATGGATTTTAAAGTTGCTCAACCTATACTAGATAGTATGAAAGAGATTATTGAGCATGGAGTATTAGGGTACACTGCCCCTGATGAAGAGTATTACCAAGCTATTATAGATTGGAATAAAAGAAGAAAAAATTGTCAGATAAAAAAAGAGTGGATAGTATATACTAATGGTGTTGTTCCTGCTATAAGTTTTATTATTCAAAATTTTACTGCTGAAGGAGATAGTATTTTAATACAACCTCCTGTATATCCTCCTTTTAAATTAACACCTGAAAATAATGGAAGAAAAGTTGTTACTAATCCTCTGATTAATAATGATGGATATTATACCATTGATTTTGAAGATTTTGAAAAAAAAATAGTTGATAATAATGTTAAACTATTCATTTTATGTAATCCTCACAATCCAGTGGGAAGAGTTTGGAAAGAAGAGGAATTAAAAAAACTTGGAGATATCTGTATCAAATATAATGTAATTATTTTAGCTGATGAAATCCATTCTGACTTAATATTTAAAGAGAATAAGCATGTGTCTTTCCTTACATTAGGAGAAAAATATTGGAAAAATCTTTTTGTTTGCACTGCTCCTAGTAAAACTTTTAATTTAGCTGGAGTTCAAACTTCCCTTATTTTTATTCCAAATGATGAAGCAAGAGTAAAATATCAAAGTGCTTTAGGAAAAGTTAGAATAGAAAATCCTAATAGCTTTGGTATAGCAGGAGTCAAAAGTGGTTACATGTATGGAGAGGATTGGTTAGAGCAGGTTATTGACTATCTTGATGAAAATAGAAAATTTATTAAAGAGTACCTAGATAAAAATATTCCTGCTGCTAAATACTATCTTCCTGAAGGAACTTATCTGGCTTGGATTAATTTAAAAGATTCACTTAAAGATGAAAATATGGAAAATTTCTTTGAAGAAAAAGCTAAGGTTGCTATTGACTATGGAACTTGGTTTGGGGAAGAGGGGTCAGGATATATTAGACTTAATTTTGCTTGTCCTAAATCTATATTAGAAGAAGCATTAAAAAGAATATCAGACAATCTATAACAAAGTATTTTGATAAGCAAAATAATTGACAATTATAAAATAGTGTAGTAAAATACTCTAGTATAAGTTTTTTATTTAGGAGGTATTATGAAAAAAATTATTTTATTTACACTATTTTTAAGTACAATAGCTAGTTATTCTGCTGAATATAGAAATGGTACATATAGAGGAACTTTTGTTAGTGGTCAAGAAACACAAGTTGAAGTACAATTTAAACTAAAAGATGATGTTGTTGAAAATACAAAATTTAGAACTCTTTTTTACAAAGGTAATGATTATTTAAAAAATGAAAATCTTAAAGAAGAGAAGGAAAAGTACCAAAGTGCTTTAGAATTTACTGAAGGGAAAAAGCTAAATGAAGCTCTTGAAGCTCTTTATTCACCTGAAAATATCCCTAGAGCTGGTGCTTCTGTAAGAGCTACTAAAATAAGAGCTGCTATGCAAAATGCTGTAAATAGCGGTGTTTATAAACCTGAATAAGTTAATATTTTTAATTTTAAAGGGGATGTTGCAAATTCTTAAATTGCAACATCCCCTATTTAGTCACTATTTTATCTCTTTATTCCCCTCATGAAATATCTCACTTAATGTTACAATATTTTGTAATTCACTTGGAATAATAATTTTAGTTGCCTTGCCATCTGCTACTTTTGCAAAAGCTTCCATACCTTTTAAAGCAAGTACATTTTTATCTGCCCCTGCTTCTTTTAATAATCTAATAGCCTCTGCTTCAGCACTTTGAATTTTAAGTATTGCTTCTGCTTTTCCTTCTGCCTCTCTAATCTCAGCTTCTTTCTTAGCTTCAGCTCTTAAAATAGCCGCTTCCTTCTCTCCTTCTGCAACTAGAATTGAAGATTTTTTCTGTCCTTCAGCTCTTAGAATAGCCTCCCTTCTCTCTCTTTCAGCTTTCATTTGCTTTTCCATAGCATCTTGAATTTCAGCTGGTGGGATAATATTTTTTAACTCCACTCTATTAATTTTTATTCCCCATGGATCTGTTGCTTCATCTAATATAGCTCTCATCTTAGTATTAATAGTATCTCTCGAAGTAAGAGTATGATCTAATTCCATCTCTCCAATTATATTTCTTAATGTAGTTGCTGTTAAATTTTCAATTGCACTTAATGGCTTTTCTACTCCATAAGTATATAACTTAGGATCAGTAATTTGAAAATATATAACAGAATCTATTTGCATAGTAACATTATCTTTTGTTATTACAGGTTGAGGGGGAAAATCCAAAACCTGCTCTTTTAAAGATACCTTTCTTACAATTCTATCTATAAAAGGTATTAAGATATTTAAACCAACTTCCCAAGTTGTAAGATAAGCTCCCAATCTCTCAATTACAAAAGCTTGTGATTGTGAAACAATCCTTACATGAACAGCTAATAAAATTATAATAATTAAAATAAGTAAAAATATAAAAAACATACTATCTCCTCCTTTGATTGATATTTAATATAAATTTAATCTAAATTTTTTAATTTTTTTAAAACTAATTTATTTCCTTGAATTTTATCTACTTGAGCTAACTCTCCAATTTTTAAACTATTTTCACAAATAGCTTCCCAAATTTTGCCATCTAATTTTACTGTATAAATATTTTCGTTTCCTCTTAATTCTAAATTCTCTATTTTTACTTCTTTCTTTGTTATCCTGTCTAATTCTTTACTTCTTCCTTTTAAATAGTGAAGGGCACTCTTTCTAATTAAAAGAAGAGAAACCCCAGAAATAGCTATAAAAATATAAAATTGGTAATCTGTTGGTAAATGTGTAAAAAACATCGCTACAAAAGCACCTACAGCAAACCAAATTGATATCAATCCAAAACTTATAGCTTCAATACCTAAAAAAACTACTCCTATTAAAAACCAAGTCCACATATTTTCCTCTCTTCAATTCATATAAATTTTTAAATATTATCTTTTTTATTTTTTCTCAATATAGTGGGTATACATCTTATCCATAATCTTTTCTTTATCTTCCCAATACTCTTCATCTAATTTATCCAACTTATCTAGCTCACTCTCTTTTAAAAACTCTGGAATAGCCCATAACTCATCTACTCTTTTATCATCTTTCAATCTTGCTATTATTCCATATTGTTTTTCAAGAAGTTTTTTAGTTTCTATTGCTCCTATACTCTCTAATCCTCTTAGTGCATAGATATATGCTTCATATCCCCAGTTACAGAAAAATTGTAAAAAACCTCCATTGTGCATATCCAATTCCATATTAAACAGTGCTCCTATCTCTGCTTCCTCTGGTTTTAATTTTTTATAATCTGGTCTTATCTCTCCAAATTTTATAGAATACTCCTCAAAAGTATCCCACCATAAATCCTCATTTATATCTACCATTACTCTCTCCTTATTTTTAATTTTTATTGTTGTTGTTAAACTCTATCTTAATAGTATCTTCTTCAAATACAACTCCCTTAGTAACAGTTATAGGAAGTTTTTGTTCAGCCGAAAATCCTATTGTTTCTCCATCATTTAATTTTACATCACAAGTTATTACATAGTTAGCTATATCTATTAAGAACTCATACAACTCATACACTTCTACATCAGTATCTATTATCTCTATCTCTTTCTTGCCAAAATATTTTAACCCCTCTGTATATCCACAGATTCCATTATCACTTCTATATAATCCGATGTATACAACATCTAGTACTGGGAAAGAATCCTCTTTTAACTCTTCAGCAACTTCAATATACATATCACTTGGAATTACAGTTGGATACTTATAAATTCCTATTGTATTTTCTAACTTCAAAATACTCGAAGCTACTTTTACAAAAAGTTTAGAACTTTTTACTGGATCTTTTCCACCAGTTACAGCTACTATCATCTGTGCTTTGTGCTCAGAAGTTTTCTTAACTCCATCTTCCCAGAAAATATTATTTTTAGCATTAGCTTCTGCCTCTCCATTTGGTACAGGAGCTGGTATAAAAGATAGAGCTACCATAGTATTTCCCACATTAAAAACAGTTGCTTCCTCTTTTATCTCTCCATTCATCTCAATATTCCAATCAGATTTTAAATTTTTCTTAATCTCATCAAAATTACAAACTGTGTCTTTAAAAAGTATAAATCCATTTATTACACTATTTTTTTCCATAGCTCCTCCTTAACTTTCCCAAGTAATATCTACAATCTCTCCCTTATTGTCAGTAACAACTACAAGAATTTGATCACTAAATTCATTATCTAACATAAAATCCCATATAGCATAATCTTCATACCCTGGATATATTCCTACTCTTTCTAAGTTTATTACACTAAAAAGCTTTTCATCTATTGGAAGATTTTTATCTACTCCCTCTGTAAGTTTTTCTATATCTTTTTTATCAAACTCCTCTATATGCCAATCTATCCACTCTTTAGTAAGACCCCAGTCATCAAAATCTTCATTTAATCTCTCTTCTATCTTTTCCTTATAGGTAGATAATTTTGAAATATATTCATCATACTCTAATATCCAATCTTTTTTTCCTATTACCTCTTCTAAATTCAAATCTAATTGGATATCTCTATCCTTTAAATGAATAGTAGTTTCATAATAATCTTTATTGATATCAATCTCTCCAAAGAATCTTATCTTCATCTTTTACTCCTTTCATAATATAATATTAATTATACAAAAAAACTCTAACTAAAGCTAGAGTTTTTCTGTTGTATCTTATGATAGATAACTAGTAGCTTTAAGAAGTTGCTCTACCATCTCAAAATCTTTTTTTACATCTGGATAATTTTCTCTTTCTCCACCTATATATAGCTCTGCCTTATCTAAATACTCCTGTGCTTTTTCTTTTTCCTCTATAAGAGCATGGCACATAGCTAATTCTAATTCTACCCAACCTCTAAACTGTGTATTTTCTACTGATTTTTCTAAAATATCAATAGCCTTTAATATTTCTCCAGCCTTTCTATATACCACTCCCAATTGATAAGATATCCAATTATCCTCTGGAGTTACAAAATAAGCTTTTTCAAAATAAGAAATAGCCTCTTTATAATTTCCAATCTTACTTTGAACAAATCCTATTTGTCCAGCTATCCAAATATCATCTCTTCCTAATTCTACTGCTCTATTAAAATAATCAAGTGCTTTCTCATAAGTTTCACTGTTATCAGCTAAGTTCCAACCTATTTCAGAATATAGCCATACATCTTTCCTACCTAACTCTTCAGCTTTATATAAATATTTCAGTGCTTCTTTTGAATTATTTAATTTTCCATATAAATATCCTATTTGAGAATTTATTAAAATTTCATCACAATCTCTTAAAGTTAAAGTTTTTTGAAGTCTAGCAATTCCTTCTTCTACTCTTCCTGATTCTCCTAAACACTCTCCAATTTCTACATTTAGCCACTCATCATCTCTTCCTAGTTCTTGAGCTTTTAAATAATAGGAAAGTGCTTCTTCCCATCTAGCTAATCTTTTTAGACAATATCCTATCTCTGAATATAGCCAAATATCATCTTTTCCTTGCTCCTTAGCTTTTTCAAAATATAGTAATCCCTCTTCAAATTTATCCAATCTATTTAAGCAAAAACCTATTTCAGAGTTTATCCATCTGTCATCTCTTCCTAGCTCTCTTGCCTTTTCTAAATATGGTAGTGCTTCCTCCCATCTTCCTAAGCTATCTAAACAATAACCCATTTCACTATTTAAACCAATATCATCCCTTCCTAACTCCTTAGCTTTTTTATAGTGATTTAGTGCCTCTTCTCCTCTATTTAGTCTCACAAAAGAGTATCCTATCTCAAAGTTTATCCAAATATCATCTCTTCCCAACTCTTTAGCTTTTTCTAAATAAAGTAGTCCCTCTTCATATCTCTCTAAATGATTATATACCCAACCAAATTCAGAATTTATCCAGATATCATCTCTTCCTAAGTCTTTTACCTTCTCTAGATATTTCAATCCTGTATTACAATCATCTTTTATTGTATCATAAATCCAAGCTACCTCTGAATTTAACCAAATATCATTTTCATCTATTTCCAATCCTTTAAAATATATTTCCAATGCCTCATCATATTTTTCTAACTCTCTATATGCCTGTCCAAGTCTAGCAAAAATCCAAGAGTCATCTCTTCCCATTTCAATAGCTTTTTTAAATTCCTCTGCTGCTTCTTCATATTTTCCAAATCCACCTAAACAGAACCCTACTTCTGAATGTAACCAGATATCATCTCTTCCCAATGAAATTATATTTTTTAAATATTCATAGGCTTTTTCATACTCACCAAGATGGTCATATACCCAAGCTAAATCTGATTCTGAAAAGATAATTCCATCTGTATCTCTTGCTAACTCTCTTGATTTTTTATAATACTCTAAAGCTTCCTCTGGTTTTCCCTCATCTATCTTTTTAGTTCCTAAATCTGAATAAGTAAATCTTAAAAGTACATCTGCATCTGGCTCTTCTGGATTTATTTCCAAACTTCTTTCAAAATATTTTTGAGCTTCTTCTAATCTTCCAGAATAATAGCAAGAGTATCCAATACGGAAATTCCATAGTGAGTCTTTCTCTCCCTCATCTTTTATAGAGAGTAAAATCTCCATTCCCTTATCATACTCATCATTGTTATTATATGCTCTAGCAAGTTTTCCAAGTATATTATAAGTTAGTTCTTCTTTAGGCAAAGAGTTAATTATATCTATAATCTCTTGATTTTTATTCTCCTTATGTAAAATGTCTAATTTTTTCTCTAAATCACTCTTATTTAAAAACTCATTATATAACTTATCATCATCAATATCTATAAGTCTTTTCTCCGAACTTTTATCATCCTCCTCATTTATATAGTGAGAGTTAGCATAGGCATATCCTCTATCATTTTCTATATCATCTTTCAATGTTAAAAATTCATAATCATTAGGTACTAGCTTTAGTCCCTCTTCAATAGCATTAAAAGCTTCGTCTAATAAATTAAACTTATAACAAAGTCTTCCTAGTTGTAACCAACCCCAAGGATAATCTGGCTCAACTTCTGTTCCCAATCTACTATACTCTAGAGCTTCTTCAAATTTTCTAAGGTAAACTAAAGCACAAGAGTATCTATAACACCAAACTCCGCTCTTTACTCCCTTATCTTTTACCTTAGCAAGAGTTTTTTCTGATAGCTCATAATATTCATAAGAATCCATATTATTATACACATAGGCTCTCCAAAGAGCTACATCTAAATCATTATCCATCTCTTCATCAGTATAGTTATTTTCTTTTTGTAATTCCTCTAATCCTTCTATTATTTCATCAAGATATTCTGCCGCTGTAAATTTTTTAGTCCATTCTTTAGTTACTATTGACATAAGTATCCCTCCTTCAATTATATTAATTAGCTTTAAAATTATAAATTGGTTTTACTATCTCTTCTATTTCAATAGTATCTCCAATAACCTCTAAAATCTCTTCCATAGGTTTGTAAGCCATAGGAGATTCATCTAAAGTACTATTAGATACACAAGTAGTAAATATTCCTTCCATAGTTTCTTTAAACTCATCTAAAGACAGATTTTCTTTAGCCTTTTTTCTACTAAGAATCCTTCCAGCACCATGTGGAGCTGAATAATTCCACTCTGGATTACCCTTTCCTATTCCTATGATAATTCCATCTCTCATATTTAAAGGAATTATAACTCTTTCATCTTTTTTAGCTGATGTAGCACCTTTTCTCAAAATATGAAGCCCTTTATACTCCTCTATATAGTTATGAGTACTCTCTATATAATTTCCTTTAACAAAAGGAATATCTAATTTTTCTAAAATAGTTTTTATCATTATCTCTCTATTTAAACATGCAAACTCTTCCATTACTCTCATATCAAAGAGATAATCTTCTAAATAAACTCCTTCTAAATAACAGCTTGGATTCGGAATATGAGGATTTTCTTTCTTATATTCCTCTATCATCTTTTCTCTCTCTTCTGGAGCTACATTTTTAGTTATATTATAAATATATTCTACTCTCTCTTTGTTACAAGTATCTATTGCTATATTTTGATGATAATTTGCTACTTGAACTCCTAAATTTCTACTTCCAGAGTGAACAAATAAAATATAACACTCTTCATTTTCTCCTACTTCTATAAAATGATTTCCTCCACCAAGAGTTCCTAAACTTAAATAAGCTCTATCCATAGCTTGTCTATCTACTTTAGCTCTTAATTTTATCTCGTAACCTTTAGGTATAAACTTTGATTTTCTTTTGTTTATTGATAAACCACTTGGAATATTTTTTCTTATTATATCATCTAACTCTTTTAATTTCTCTACATCAAATTTAAAATATCTCTTATCTATTTTATAACCAGCAATTCCACAACCAATATCTACACCTACATGATTAGGACAAACTTTATCAGTTATCAGCATAGTAGTTCCTACTACACAACCTTTTCCAGCATGATAGTCTGGCATAATTACTATGTTATTATCATTAAATATTTTATTAATCTCTTCTATCTGATTTATAGCTTCATAATCAGTCAAATTATTTGACATTATTTTATACATAATTATTCCTTTCTTTTTATACCTCTCTTTTTTTATCAGAATATAAAATTCTACGATAGTCCCAATCTTTAGAATCCATATCTCCTAAATACATTCTTTCATGTTCAGGAACAGCTTCATAAGCTTTTCTTAACTTCTCTTTTGTATAGTCACAAGGGGTAGCCAAATACTCAAAATATGCTTCTCTACATAATTCAAGAGTTGTTTCTTCTCCACAAACTTTTTTCATCATATCTTCTATTTCTTTAAATTTTTGGCTTTTTTCTACAAAATAATTAATACTTTCTATTTCTATCTCTGCAAAATCTTTTATAAAAAATCTATCCTTTACCTCTGTTGTAAGAATATTTTTATCAAACATCTCTTTTATCTCTTCTAAAGAAAAATATTTTCCCTCTAACATTCCAATTTTAAAAGTTTTATCCTCATAAGCTGTTAAGATAGTTAAATATAATTTTCCTTCAAAATTATAAAAAATAAAACTGTCATCTCCATCAAACCAACTATATAATTTAAATTTATGCTCCATTTTAAATGGAGTAGAAGTAACCATCATCTCTTTTTTATAATCTTCCTTTGGAATTTTTTTAACTATTTTGTTAATTTCTTCTATATAAGGATTTAACTCTTTTATATTTTCTATAATAGATTTATAATATGTATCTTTATTATACTCCCACTTAGCTGATTTTATAATATAATCTCCAACTTCAAAAATAGAAATATTTTTTCCATTTGGAATTTCACAACATAACCAATCTTTCTCAATAACTTCTTTAATATCTTGAAATTCTACTTTTTCCCAACAATTAATTACACCATCTTCATAAAGAGCTACTCTTGTAAAAAAATAATTTCCATTTTTAATAATACCTGGGATATATCTTCCCTCAATCCTTTGATAGCGATATATATTTTTCATAATTTTTACCTCTTAATAAATAATTTTATCCCATAAAATATATTCACTAGGAATATCATCACTTAACCAAACCTTATTCTCTGATAGATAAAATTTATGTCCTATTTTCTTTAAACCCTCTATATCTATTGGCAAAATAACTACTTCTCCATGTCTTTTCCCAACATTTCTGGCAGTTTCTATATCTTTAGACAGATGAACATATTGTCTTTTTCCTTTAATTATTCCTTTTTCTCTAATACTTTCTAAAAATCTAGTTGCTGTTCCATGATATAGAATAGTTGGAGGTGTCATCTCTTTTAAATTTATCCACTTCAATAGAGTGCCCTTGACTAGCTCTTATTTTCTTTTTATTTTCATTAAAGGAGTATCTCTTCTTATTATTTTCTCTAACTATTCTTTCTAGTATTTCCATATCAATATATCTACCTGAAAGTTTTATTTTTTCTATTAACTCATTTACATCTACCCAACCATTTTTATCTAAAGTTATTCCTACTGTTTCTGGTTTATGTCTAAGAATCAGACTTAAAAATTTTCCAAGTTTTATATCATCTAATTTTCTCATTTTAACTCCTATATCTAAAACCAATTATATTTTTTTATTTCTCTCTCTTCTTTATAAGGATTATAAGTATCATCATTACAACCAAATTCTTTTAAATAGATAATTTTATTAAATTCATTCCATTTTATAATTGAAACTCCATCAAACTTTTGTATTTCTCCATTATTCATTTCACAAAAAAATTTCCACTCAACAAAAGTTTTATTTTTATTGTGCGTAAATTCTAATATATCCCATTTTTTTACTATTCCTCTTTGATTCCACTCATTAAACCAATAAGTAATTTCTGATAAATTATTATATTGAGGTCCCCAACTTTCTATATAAATTGCTGTTTCTGAAAATATTTCTTCTATACCCTTATTTTCTTTTTGTAACCACATTTTAAACCATAATTTAATTTTATTTTCTCTTTCTATATAAATTTTCTCACTCATTTTAACCTCACTTTATATATTAAAACTCTATTCTAATTTTTTATAAATGCATTCATCATAAATTATGTCGTTTTTATATATAAATTTTTCTCTTATTCTCTCTAGTTTTTGGAATTTTCATATAAATGTTTTTCCAAATCTCTCATATATATTTTCTGTTGCCTTTTTACATAAATTTTTAAA
>DXSD01000053.1 GCA_019410665.1 Fusobacterium sp. | reverse complement strand
CCTTTTATATTATTAAATATTTTTATTTTTTGATTTCAATTTAAGAATTTGTAACTGCCCCTTTTGTATTATTAGATATTTTATAAAAGGATTAATTATTTAAAAAATCTAGTGCAAATTGAGCATATAATCCCATTCCATGTACTAATCCATCTTCATCCATATTGAATTTTTCATGGTGATGAGGATAATTAGCCCCTTTATCAGGATTTCTAACACCTACAAAAGCTAACACTCCAGGTACTTCATCCAAGAAATAACAGAAATCTTCTCCACCTGTTATTTTTTCAAATTTAGCAATACCTTCTTTACCTAAAAGTTTTTCAACAGCTCCCTCTGCTATTTTAGAACAAGCAGGATCATTTATAACTGGAGTAGTTCCATAATTATAGAATAATTCACCTTCAGCTCTATAAGTTTCACAAGTAGATTTAACAACTCTTCTTATAGCATTTTCAATATTTTTACAAGTTTCTTTACTAAAAGTTCTAACAGTTCCCTCTAAAGTTGCTTGGTTAGAGATAACATTAAATCTAGTACCAGAGTGGAAAGATCCAATAGTAACAACTGCAGATTCTAATGGGCTTATCTCTCTACTAACTATAGATTGTAGATTCATAACTACAGCTGAACCTACAACAACGGAATCAATAGCTTGATGTGGTAGAGAACCATGACCTCCCTTACCTTTTATCTCTATTTTAAGAAGATCAGCAGAAGCCATTCTAGGACCTTCTTCCACTGAAATTTTTCCTACTGGAATATCAGCCCAAAGATGGATAGCAAAACAAGCATCAGCTACTCCTTTTAAAGGCTCCTCTTGTAACATTAATTTTGCTCCTTGAGCAACTTCTTCTCCTGGTTGGAAGTAAAGTTTAACTGTTCCTTTTATATTATTTTCAACTTCTTTTAAAATTTTAGCAGCTCCTAAAAGCATAGAAGCATGTCCATCATGTCCACAAGCATGCATCATTCCATTATGTTTAGATGCATAATCTACACCAGTACACTCAGTAACTTGTAAGGCATCTATATCAGCTCTTAAAGCTACAACTTTACCAGGTTGTTTCCCACCAATTTCTGCTACAACTCCAGTCTTAGCTACGACTTTATATTTAACCCCTAATTTATCTAATTCCTCTTGAATTCTTTTAGAAGTTTGATACTCTTCTAAACTAGGTTCAGGAATTTGGTGGAATTCTCTTCTTAATCCAATAACATAATCCCTGTTTTTCTCTGCTAATTCTTTAATATTCATATTTTATCCCCCTTAAAATTATAACATTTTAGCAAATACTCCAGCTATAATAACTGAAATGATAGTAACAGAAGCAAATCCTCCAATTAACATTTTAGGTAACATCGATTCTACTAAAAATTCAACTTCTTCATCAGTTTTTCCAAGAGCTTTAGCAGCATCATTAGTTAATGTATAGTTAACTGGAAAACCATAAAGAGCATTTAAAGAGATAGCAATCGACATAGGGATAGATTCTTTAAATATCTTTCCAGCAATAATAGAAAATATAATTAAACCAATAACTCCGAATCCAATGATTCCAATAAATGGAACAATTAACTCTTTTATCATTTCAGGAGTAGCTTGAGCAAGTCCTCCAAATATAAAAGCCATTAAACCTGTCATAAAGAAACCAAAAGTTCCAGATAAATTAAGAGGTTTTCTCTCAATTAATCCAATTTCAGCAGCAATAGCTCCTACAACTAAACAGATAACAAATTCAGAAACTGCCTTATTGGTAAGGTTAGCAATAAATAAACTCAATTGAGATAAAATTGCTAGTTGTAATAAGAAAACATAAGTACTTTGATATTTTTTAGGAAGAGGTGGAATAATCCTCTTTTCTGTAGTTACATTTTCATCTTTTTTTACAAGTTTAAGCTCACCACTTCTAAATTTTTCTATTAATCTTTTTCCTTCCATATTAAGAGTGATAGCAGTTAAAGGATATCCAGCAAATCCTTGCATAACATACATACCTACAGCTAATACAGCAAGTGTATGTAATCCCTTTGCTTTAGCAGCTTCAGACATAATTATAGATGCTACAACTCCTCCAGTTAGTGGTGGAGTAGCCACAACTAACATATCCCATGAAAAGAAAAGTTGACCTAATAAAAGTGTTCCAACACAGATACCACAAATTCCAAATATAGATATAACTAGAGTTTTCCATTGAGCAATTAACTCTTTAACACTTAACATTGTTCCCATATGTGTAATCAAAAAATACATAGACAGATAGATAATATTTGTGGAAAAACCTGCCTTAGCTAATATATCCACTGGGAATATTGTCCAGTATCCAACTAAAAAAAGTACTGCAGTAATAAATACTGAAGGGATAATAGCCTTTGTTTTTGTAGAAACTACTTCTCCTATAACTAAGGCTGCAAGTACTAAAATAAAAGAAACTAATAAACTCATAATCTTTTCCCCCTTTTTAAAATATTTCACTAAATTTATACTGTTTTTTTATACAAATTTTATCAAAAAATTAGTATAAATATATTGTAAAATTATACCATTTATCTAAAAAAAGTCAATAAAAATTTATATAAAAAAGGAGAAGTTACAATTTAAGAATATGCAATAGCTTCTCCTTTTAGTATTTTCTTAAAATATTTACTACTACTTTTTAGCGGAACTCTCAATAAATCCTTTAAATAGAGGGTGAGGATTAGTAGGTCTAGTTTTTAACTCTGGATGGAATTGTCCAGCTATAAAGAATGGATGAATATCTCTTGATAACTCTACAATTTCAACTAAATTATTATCTGGAGAAGTACCAGATACTTTAAGTCCAGCTTTTTCTAGCTCATCTCTAAAAGCATTATTGTATTCATATCTATGTCTATGTCTCTCATAGATTAAACTCTCTTTATATAGCTCTTTAGCTAAACTATTTTCATCTAAAGTACAAGGATATGCTCCTAATCTCATTGTTCCACCCATCTTTTCAATATATTTTTGATCTTCCATAATATGAATAACAGGGTATGAAGTTTCAGGATTTAACTCAGTTGAATTAGCATCAGTATAACCTAAAATATTTCTAGCATATTCTACTACTGTCAGTTGCATACCAAGGCAAATTCCTAAAAATGGAACTTTATTCTCTCTAGCATACTTAATAGCAGCTATTTTTCCCTCTATACCTCTGCTTCCAAAACCACCTGGAACAAGAATACCTTGATACTCTTTTAATCTTTCAACATCTAAATTTTCAGCTTGAATATAATCTATTTTAGCTTTATATCCAAGAGAGTAAGCAGCATTTTCAAGGGCTTCATTGATACTGATGTAAGCATCTTTTAACTCAACATATTTTCCAACTACTGCAATTTTAACTTCTGATTTTGGATTTTTAATACTATCAACAATATGTTCCCAATTACTTAATTGAGGAACTCTATTCTCTATTCCTAATTTTTTGCAAGTAACATTTGCAAGTCCCTCTTTTTCCATAATAAGTGGAATTTCATAAATAGTAGAAGCATCTTTAGCTTCAATTACAGCATCAAAATCAATATCACAGAACATAGCTAATTTTTTTCTTAGATTTTCAGAAAGATCATGCTCTGTTCTGCAAACTAAGATATCAGGACGGATACCTAAACTCATAAGCTCTTTAACAGAGTGTTGAGCAGGTTTAGTTTTTAACTCTCCAGCAGCCTTTAAATATGGAACTAAAACTACATGAATATATAGAACATTTTCACGTCCAATGTCATATTTAAATTGTCTAATAGCCTCTAAAAATGGAGTTGATTCAATATCTCCAACAGTTCCACCAATTTCAGTAATGACAATATCAGAATTATTAACTTTTCCAGCTATCTCTATTTTAGATTTTATTTCATTAGTAATATGAGGAACTACTTGTACAGTTTTTCCTAAATACTCTCCATTTCTTTCCTTTTCAATAACAGATTGATAGATTTTTCCTGTTGTAATATTATTATATTTAGTTAAACTTTCATCAATAAATCTTTCATAGTGTCCTAGATCTAAGTCAGTTTCAGCTCCATCATCAGTAACAAAAACCTCTCCATGCTCATATGGATTCATAGTACCTGGATCAACATTTATATATGGATCAAATTTTTGGATAGTTACATTGTAACCTCTAGCCTTTAAAAGATTTCCAAGTGAAGCAGCAGTGATACCTTTCCCTAAAGATGAAACAACTCCTCCAGTAACAAAAATATATTTTGTATTCATTTTAAAATCCTCCTAAAAAATTGATATAAATAGAAAAAGGCGAAAAAAAAAATTCCGCCTACTGTTTTTTATTTTTTAGAAAATTGATTTTTAAATTTAATACGACTATGATATCATAAAAAAATATAAAAAGCAAGCTTTTTTTGTTGAAAAAAAGTGTAAGAAAATAGGAAAAAATTTTAGAATTTTAAAAAAAGTTTTCACGATAAAAAAACACTAAAAAGAGTTGACATTTTTTACTATTTTTGTTATACTCAATCCTATAAATAAAAGTGATGGAGGTGAATATGATGATTAAATTTTTAGAGAGGACAAATTATATAAATTCAAATAGTGTATATAATTTTGTCGTGACTAATTTAATCATTATATAGCTGTATATTACATATAGATTTTTAAGATAAATTGTGTCAATGACTTGGAGGTTATTGACATTTTTTATTTATGAAAGAATACATATGTTATTTAAAGCCCTATGATTGAAGTCATAGGGCTTTTTTTATAAAACTGAGGAGGAAAAGAAAAAATGATAAAAGTAGGAGTAATAGGAGTAACAGGATATGCAGGTCAACAGTTATTATGGCTTTTAAATAAGCATAAAGAAGTTGAAATAGAGTTTATATCCTCAAATAGTTATTATGGAAAGAGAGTTTCAGAGGTTTATGGGAATTATAAAGGTTATTTTGATAAGAAGATGATATCCCAAGAGGAAGCAGAAAACTCTTTAGAAACTATTGACCTTTTATTTCTAGCTTTACCACATGGTTTATCTGAAAATATAACTAAATTAGCTTTGGAAAAAGGGGTAAAAGTAATAGATTTAGGAGCAGATTTTAGATTGGATAGCTCAGAGGAATATGAGAAATGGTATAAGGTTGTACATCAATATCCAGAGATAAATTTAGAAGCAATATATGGCTTACCTGAGATAAACAGGGAAAAAATAAAAAACAGTAGAGTAATAGCCTCTCCAGGGTGCTATCCTACATCAGCAATTTTAGGGGTAGCACCTTTACTAAATAAAAAATTAGTTAATACCAACAGAATAATAGTAGATTCAAAATCTGGGGTTTCTGGAGCTGGAAGAGGACTAAAAGTAGATAGTTTATTTTCAGAGGTAAATGAAAATTTTAAAGCATATAATCTTTTCAAGCATAGACATACTCCAGAGATAGAGCAAGAGATGGGGAAATTAGCTGGAGAAGATGTAAATATAATATTTACTCCACATTTAATACCAATAAATAGAGGAATTTTATCAACAATTTATCTAGAGCTAAAAGAGGAGTTAAGTGAAGAAGAGGTTTATAAAATTTATAAAGAGTTTTATAAAGATGAGTATTTTGTAAGAATTAATGAAAATTTACCAGAGATAAAAAATGTAAAAAATAGTAATATTTGTGAAATTGGTTTGAGAGTAGATAAGAAAAGTGTAATAGTTGTATCTGTTATAGATAATCTAATAAAGGGAGCTGGAGGACAGGGAGTACAATCTATGAATATTCTCTTTGGTTTAGATGAGAAAGAGGGATTAGATTATCTATCTATGTATTTATAAGATAAAGGGGGAAAAGATGATAAGAAAGGCGAAAATAAGTGATGCAGAAAGCATTGTAAATATATACAATTACTACATAAAGGAGACAACAGTAACTTTTGAGATAGATGAGCTCACTACTGAAGATATG
The DNA here is from genome assembly GCA_019410665.1 of Fusobacterium sp. Classification (GTDB taxonomy): domain Bacteria; phylum Fusobacteriota; class Fusobacteriia; order Fusobacteriales; family Fusobacteriaceae; genus Fusobacterium_A. The sequence goes on along the minus strand of DXSD01000053.1, from coordinate 7,670 downwards.
GCTGAAAGAATAAAAAAGACTTTTGATTCTGGATATCCTTTTATTGTATATGAAGAAGAGGGAAAAGTAATAGGATATGCATATGTAAGAAAATGGAGAGAAAGAGCTTCATATAAAAATACTTTAGAAACAAGTGTATATGTAGATAAAGATATGAAAAAAAATGGGATTGGAAAGGAACTTTATAAGGTTTTAATAAAAGAGTGTGAAAAGATAGGAGCTCATGTTTTAATTGGAGTTTTATCAGAAACTAATTCTACAAGTAAAAAATTTCATGAGAATATAGGATTTGAAAAAACAGGGCACTTTAAAGAGGTAGCTAATAAATTTAATAAGTTTATAGATGTAGAGTTTTGGTCTTTAATGTTAAAACAGGCTAAGTAGATTAGGGGGAAAGATGAAAGAGGAGATAATCGTTATAAAATATGGGGGAAATGCTATGACTGAGGTAGAAAAAAAGAGAATGTTTCTTCAAGATATAGCTAATTTAAGTAAAAAAAAGAAAAATCTGGTGATTATCCATGGAGGAGGACCAGAGATAAACGAGATGTTAAAAAAAGTGGGAAAAGAGAGTGAATTTATTCAAGGAAATAGAGTAAGCGATAATGAAACAGTTGAAATAGCTGAGATGGTTTTATCTGGAAAGGTAAATAAAGGATTAGTGGGAGAGTTAAATAAATTAGGGGTAAAAGCTGTAGGATTAAGTGGGAAAGATGGCAGTTTATTAGAGGTTAGAAAAAAATATTTACAAATTGAGGGAAAGAGTATAGATATAGGCTTTGTTGGGGAGATAATCAAAGTTGATACAAAGTTAGTAGAGGTATTATTAGAAAATAACTATCTTCCTATTATTTCAACTATAGGAATGGATAGTTTTGGAGATACCTACAATATCAATGCTGATTATGTAGCTGGAGAGATAGCAGAAGCTTTAAAATCTGAAAAACTTCTATTTTTTACAGATGTAGATGGAATATATAAAGATTTTCAAGATAAAAGTTCTCTTATATCAGAGATAACGAAAGAGGAAGTTATCAATTTAATTGAAGATGGGAGTATTCAAGGAGGAATGCTGCCAAAGGTAACTACCTGTTTAAATAGTTTAGATAAGGGAGTATCTGAAGTGGTTATTTTAAATGGAAAGATAGAGGGAATAATAGATAGATATTTTTCTAATAAAAAAGTAGGAACAACAATAAAAGGATAATTGGGAGGCAAAGATGTTATTAAATGTATATAGTAGATTAAATGTAAATTTTGTGAAGGGAAATGGAGTATATCTCTATGATGATAAGGGGGAAGAGTATTTAGATTTTGTTTCTGGAATAGCAGTTAATTGTTTAGGACATGCTCATCCAACTATAGCTAAAGCTTTAAAAGAACAAGGAGAAAAGTTAATACACATATCAAATCTATACTATAGTGAGGCTCAAAATAAACTTATGGAAAAACTTTTAGGGGCAAGTAAACATGATGCAGTTTTTTTCTGTAACAGTGGAACAGAGGCTAATGAGTTAGCTATAAAAATTGGAAGAAAACATGGAAATCTAATATCTAAAGAAAAAACTGAGATAGTGTATATGAAAAATTCATTCCATGGAAGAAGTACAGGAGCTCTTGCAATAACAGGACAAAAGAAATATCAAGATCCTTTTAGACCTTTAATGGAAGATACAGTAGAGGTTATTTTCAATGATTTAAATGATTTGAAAGAAAAGGTAAATGAAAAAACTTGTGCTATAATCTTAGAACCTGTTCAAGGGGAAGGGGGATTAACACAAGCTACTAAGGAGTTTTTAGAACTTGCAAAGGAGCTTTCTGAAAAGTATAATGCTCTTTTAATATTTGATGAGATACAGTGTGGAATGGGAAGAATGGGAACACTATTTGCTTATGAACAGTTAGGAGTAGTTCCAGATGTAGTAACAATAGCTAAGGCTTTAGGGGGAGGAGTACCTATAGGAGCTTGTTTAACTAAAGGGAAGGCAAGTACAGTGATGGTTCCTGGAGATCATGGATCAACTTATGGAGGAAATCCTTTAGTTTGTGGGGTAGCATATGCAGTATTAACTGAACTAATTGATAATAAAGTGGTAGAAGGCGTAGAAAAGTTAGGTAAGTATGCCCAAGAAAAATTGTTAAAATTAAAAGAAAACTATCCTGTTATAGAGGAGATAAGGGGAAAAGGGTTATTAATTGGAATAAAATTTAAAGAAAATTTATCAAATAAAGATGTTGTGAATAAAGCTTTTGAAAATAAATTTCTTTTAGTATCAGCAGGGGATAATGTGGTAAGATATTTTCCACCATTAAATGTAACAGAAGAAGAGATTGATAAATCTATAGAAAAATTAGAAACGGTATTGGAATGCCTATGTAAATAGGAGATAAAACAGAAGGGGAGATAAATATGCTAAAAAATAAATCTTTTTTAAAAATAATGGACTTTAGTACAGAGGAGCTTGAATATCTTTTAGAACTTTCTAAAAATTTAAAAGAAGCTAAAAAAAATAAGAATGAAGAGAAAAAATTAGTGGGGAAAAATATAGCTTTAATTTTTGAGAAAAACTCTACAAGAACAAGATGTGCTTATGAGGTAGCTGCCTTTGATCAAGGGGCTAATGTATCATATATTGGGCCATCAGTATCACATATAGGGGATAAGGAGTCAATAGAGGATACAGCAAGAGTTTTAGGAAGTTTTTATGATGCTATTCAATATAGAGGTTATGGACAGGAGATAGTAGAAACACTTTCAAAATACTCTGGGGTTCCAGTATGGAATGGTTTAACTGATGAATATCATCCAACACAGATCTTGGCAGATCTTCTTACAATAAAGGAGCATAAAGGAAGATTAAAAGGGATAAAATTAGCATATGTAGGAGATGGAAGAAATAATGTTTCTAACTCTTTAATGATAGGAGCAGCAAAATTTGGAATGGATTTTAGAATAGCTACTCCTAAAGAACTTTTTCCAGATACTGATTTAATCAAGTTAGCTGAAGAGTTAGCTAGCCAATCAGGAGGGAAGATCACAATAACTGATGATCCTCTTGAAGGAGTGAAAGATTGTGATGTTATCTATACAGATGTATGGGTTTCTATGGGAGAAGCTGAAAATATTTGGGAAGAGAGAATAAAAAAATTAAAACCTTATCAAGTAAACAAGGAATTGACAAAAGGTGCAGCTAAAGATTTTATATTTATGCACTGTTTACCAGCTTTTCATGACTTAAAAACTAAAATGGGAGAAAAGATGTTTGTAAAATTTGGTTTAGAAGAGATGGAGGTTACAAATGAAGTTTTTGAAGGAGAAAACTCTGTAGTATTTGATGAGGCTGAAAATAGATTACATACAATAAAAGCTGTAATGGTAGCTACAATGGCAGATTAGCTACCATTGTAACTTAAAACTCAAATTCTAGGAGTGTCTTTTTTAATAGAGATACTCCTTTTTCAATCTCTTTAAAGGAGCATTGAGCAAAACTAAGCCTTATATAGTTAGAGAAATTGGGAGAAAAAACACTACCAGGAATTATTCGAACTCCAAACTTTTGAAGCTTATAGTAAAGAGCTTCTCCAGTAATATGGGAAGGAAGTTCTATCCAAAAAGATAGTCCTCCACCAGGTTTTATAAAAGAGATACTGGGAATTTCTAAAAGTTTTAAATGAAGGATTTCCTGTTTTTCTTTAAAATCCTTTCTCAAGCTTTCGGTATATTTTTGCCAAATATCTTTTTCTAGAAAATATTGAAAAATTCTTTGATTTAGGCCAGAAGTTGAAATATCTGCTGAATATTTAGTATGTACTATTTCACTAGATATTTCAGAAGGAACAACCATAAATCCAAGTCTAAAACCTGGCATAAATACTTTAGAATAACTTTTAATATATATAACTCTATTTTTCTTATCAAAACTTTTTAATGGTAGAATCTTTTCTTTAAAATAAAGTTCAGAATTACTATCATCCTCTACTATATAGAAATCATACCTTTCTGCTAGTTTAAGAAGCTTTAGCTTTTTAGAATCAGAAAGTGTTATCCCTGTTGGATTTTGAAAAATAGGAATAAGATAGAGTAATTTTATACGATTGAACTTTAAAAAGCTTTCAAGTTCTGATATGTTTATTCCATCTTTTTCAAGAGAGATTTTTTCAATGATAGCTCCTTTTTCTCTAAAACTATTGATAGCCCCTTTGTAGGTAGGATCTTCTAATGCAACAATATCCCCACTTTGTATAAAAATTTGACTTATTAAATTTATTCCTTGTTGAGCTCCAGAAATTATCTGTATATTTTCAAGTTTACTCTCTATATTTAATGATTTTAGATTTTTTAAAATACTTTTTCTAAAGTTAACATTACCTTGAGGTAATTCATAGAGTAAGGCTTTTTCTCCTTCAGTATCAAGGATAGAGTTAATACTCTCTTTAAGTAATTTTAAAGGGAAAAAATCACTTTTAGGTGAAGCAGAGGAAAAATCTATTTCACAATTATCAGTAAAATAACTATATTTAAACTCTTCATTAGCCATATAATCTTCAGGATAAAAAGTATGAGAATTTCTATTATGCTTTATGAAGAAACCACTCCCTTTTTTTCCTGAAACATAACCATTTTTTTCAAGTAGTTCATATGCTTTAGTTACTGTAAATATACTTATTTTAAACTCTTCTGAAGTTTTTCTAATAGGAGCTAATTTGTAACTTAACCTTCCACTCTCAATCTCTTTTTTTAAAAAATTATACAGTTTAAGATAAAGAGTATCCCCCTCTTCTTTTTTTAAATCAATCATAGTTCCTCCTAAATTGTACCGTAACAATTATTTGAAAATAGTTTGAATTTTGATTTTTAATGTGTAATAATAGGTTTAAGAAAATGAAATTGTACCGGTACTCTTATTATAATAAAAAATAGAAAAATAATAAAGGGTGATAATTATGTCAAGATATGAACTTAATAAAAATTTAGCACAGATGTTAAAAGGTGGAGTAATAATGGATGTTACAACTCCTGAAGAGGCAATAATAGCAGAAAAGGCTGGTGCTTGTGCAGTAATGGCTTTAGAGAGAGTTCCTGCAGATATTAGAAAAGCAGGAGGAGTAGCTAGAATGTCTGATCCTAAGATGATAAAAGAGATTCAAGCAGCAGTATCAATTCCTGTTATGGCAAAAGTTAGAATTGGACATTTTGTTGAAGCTCAAATACTAGAGTCTTTAGAAATTGATTATATAGATGAGAGTGAGGTTTTAACTCCAGCAGATGATAGATTTCATATAGATAAGACAAAATTTCAAGTTCCTTTTGTGTGTGGAGCTAAGAATTTAGGAGAGGCTCTAAGAAGAATACAAGAGGGAGCTAGTATGATAAGAACTAAGGGAGAAGCAGGAACTGGAGATATAATAGAGGCTGTAAAACATATGAGAAGAATGAATGAAGAGATTAGAAGAGTAGGATCTATGGATGAATCTGAGCTATTTAATACAGCTAAAGAGTTAGGTGTTCCTTATGAATTGTTAAAATATGTTCATGAAAATAAAAAGTTACCAGTAGTAAATTTTGCTGCAGGGGGAGTAGCAACTCCAGCAGATGCAGCTCTTATGATGCAACTTGGATGTGATGGTGTCTTTGTAGGATCAGGGATATTTAAATCAGGAGATCCTGCTAAAAGGGCAGCTGCTATAGTTAAGGCAGTAACTAACTATAATAATCCTAAGATTTTAGCTGAAGTCTCTGAAGATTTAGGAGAAGCAATGGTAGGAATAAATGTATATACTTTAAATGAAAAAGAGAAGATGGCTGATAGAGGATATTAATATGAAAATTGGAATTCTAGCTTTACAGGGAGCTTTTATTGAACATAAAAGAATTTTAGATAAATTGGGAGTAGAAAGTATATATATAAAGCAAAAAGAGGATTTAAAAGATATTTCTGGATTGATTTTACCAGGAGGAGAGAGTACTGCTATGGGAAAACTTCTAAGAGAGTTTGATCTTTTAAATCTCTTAAAAGAGAAGATAGAAGGGGGATTGCCAGTATTTGGAACTTGTGCTGGGATGATACTTTTAGCTAAAAAGCTTGTAGATGATGAAACAGTTCACTTAGGTGTTATGAATATAGAGGTAAAAAGAAATGCCTATGGAAGACAATTGGGAAGCTTTAGAGGAAACTATGGTTTTAAGGGAATAGAAAATTCTGTAGATATGGTTTTTATAAGAGCTCCATATGTTGAGAATATAGAAAAAAATGTGGAGATTCTAGCAGAAATAGATAATAAAATTGTTGCTGTGAGGGAAAAAAATATGTTGGCAATATCTTTCCATCCAGAATTAACAGAAGATAGTTCAATACATAGATATTTTATAGAGATGATAGAAAAAAGGTAGCATAAAAGCTACCTTTTTTTCTATATTTATGATATAATTTTTTCAATAAATTTTAGGGAGGGAAAGTGGTATGAAAAGATATGTTTTAAATTCTGGAGAAGAGTTAATTATAAGAAAAGCTCTTCCAGAGGATACTGAGGAGTTTTTAGATTATGTAAATCAATGTGGAAAAGAGACAGATTTTTTAGGATTTGGAGCAGAGGGAATAGGCATATCCATAGAAGAGGAGAGAAAATACTTTAGAAGTTTTACAGGGAAAAACTTCATGTTAGTAGCTCTTGTAGATAATAAAATAGTTGGAAGTTGTAGTTTGAGGACAAATGAAGCTAGAATTAGATTCAAACATAGAGGGGTAATAGGAATTACGATTTTACAGGAACATTGGGGAAAAGGAATAGGAAAAAATCTCTTTGAATTTCTAATAGATGAAGCTAAAGAGAATGGTATAAGGAGATTGGAATTGGAAACAAGAGTAGATAATGAGAGAGCTATTAGTCTTTATAAAAAGATGGGATTTGAAATAGAGGGAAGGCTGAAAGATTGTGTATATATAGATGGAGAATATTTTGATAACTATATTATGGGAAGAAGTGTGTAGTAATGTAATGGAAAATTAATAGGAATGGCAGAGGTACTTAAAAAAAGGACAATTCCTTATCCATTGAAAAAAGATAGAGAATGGGTTGTTTTAGATACTATAATGGTGAAGGAGAACTATAGAAGTAAGGGAATAGGAAAAATATGCTTTTTGGTACTATTTTAGATTGGACTAGGGAGAAAAAAAATAAACAGAATTGAAGTTAATGTTTATGAATTTAATGAAAGTGCAATATCTTTTTATGAAAGCCTTGGATTTGAAAATTTTAGTAGAATAATGTATTTAGAAATATAAGGGAAAATATAGATGATTGACTTATTTAGGAGAGAAGTGTTATGATTGTAATAGTAAAGAGAGGATATGTAATTGTTTAACAATCTATTTTAGAAAAATGGAAAGCACAGTTATGGAAGTAGTATTAATCAATGAAAATTCAGGATTTTAAATAGAAAATAGATAGAACAGGAGAAAAGAGCTAGAAATAAATTATAGGTGGGAGGAGAGAGTGTAATTTTTCCTACACTCTCTTTTATTATATTATATACAATTTATTTAAAGACAATATAATACTTTCCAATGAAAAAAGAAGAAAGAAGCTGAAAAATAGAATCTTCTATCTTGTTTCTTTAACCATAGCTACTAATTTAGCTGCTGTTAATTCATATTTCTCTAAAAGCTCAT
>DXSD01000052.1 GCA_019410665.1 Fusobacterium sp. | reverse complement strand
GGTTACATTTCCTAAATTAGGAAGTTGATAAAAATTAAAACTCAAGAATAACGAAGATTGAGAAGAATAAATAGAGCAAGTCAGTGAAGGCGAATGCTAAAAAACACAACTGTTTGAACGAAGTGAGTTTTGTGTTTTTAATGAGCCGAGCCATACTTGCTCTTTATTCTTTGAACGAAAGTTATTCTTGAGTTTCTAATTAGATAAATTATAATTTTAAAACTTAAAAACTATTTTGTTCCAAATATTCTATCTCCACAGTCTCCTAAACCAGGATAAATATATCCTTCTGCAGTTAATCCTTGATCTATTTTAGCTGTATATATAGAGACATCTGGATGTTTGTTCAATAATTTTGCTATTCCTTCAGGAGCAGAAACTAAACACATAAATATAATATCTTTAACACCTTGGTTTTTTAAATAATCTATAGCATACACAGCAGATCCTCCAGTAGCTAACATAGGATCTACTACTATTACTTTTCTAGAAGTGATGTCTATTGGAAGCTTACAATAATAATAAACTGGTTCTAGAGTCTCTTCATTTCTATAAACTCCAATATGTCCAACCTTAGCTGTAGGCATAAGATCTAATATACCATCTGTCATACCAAGTCCAGCTCTTAAAATAGGAACAATAGCTATTCTATCTTGTAACTCACAACCAGTAGTTGTCATAAGTGGAGTGGTTACCTCTTTATCTTGTAAACTAAGATTTTTAGTTGCTTCATATGTCATGAGTTTAGCTATTTCATTGAGATTTTCTCTAAAAGATTTAGTATCAGTATCAATACTTCTCATTATTGTTAGTTTATGTTGAATTAGTGGATGGTTTATTTCTATTACTGCCATTTTTTCCTCCTTGATTTTTAGTTTTTTCCTACCAACATTATACAATATTTTTTATAAAAACAAAAAATTATTTTAAAAAAAAAGTAGGATATAAATCCTACTCCCTCTTGTATTAAACTATTTGTTAAGACTGTATTTTTTGTTGAACTTGTCAACTCTTCCAGCAGCATCGATGAATTTAGCCTTTCCAGTATAGAATGGGTGGCATTTTGAACATACAGCTATTTTAAGCTCGCTCCCTTTAGCATAAGTTGATCTTGTTTCAAATTTTTCTCCACAAGTACATTCAACAGTCACAACATTATATTGTGGATGAATTCCGTTTTTCATATTTTCACCTTCCTACAAAAATTTTTCTTAATATCGGAATTATTTTAGCATAATTCTTGAATTTGTGCAACATTTTTTTTAAGTTCTTTAAAAAAATTTGTATTTTTTCTTATTATAAGGTAATATATCCTTAGAAAGAGAATGTGGGAGGATATTTGTGGCAAAAAAATTTTATGCATATTTTTTAGAAAATGATGGAGTTAGTGGTATTTTAGAAACTTGGGATGAATGTAAAAATATAGTTAATGGGAAAAAAGCTAGGTATAAATCTTTTGCAACTAAAACTCAATGTCAAGAGTGGCTAGATTCTGGTGCTAATTACGAAAAAAAAGCAGCAGTGAAAAGAGAGATTCAAAAAAATTTACCTATTGGAATATATTTTGATGCTGGAACTGGAAGAGGAATAGGGGTAGAAAGTCGTGTAACAGATGTAAATGGAGAGAGTTTATTACATTTTAATACTTTAGGCTATATTCCTAATGAATATGGTAATATCTTTTTGGGAAGAGAAAAAACCAATAACTACGGGGAACTTCTAGGTCTTTTACTAGCTATTAATATAGCTGAAAAAGCTAAATGTAAACACATATATGGAGATAGTAATCTTGTTATATACTTTTGGTCCAAAGGAATTTTTAAGAGAGATAACTTACCATCTGAAACCATAGATTTAATATTAAAAGTGGTAGAAGCTAGAAAAAATTTTGAAAATTTAGGTGGAGTAATTGAATATATATCTGGTGATTATAATCCTGCTGATTTAGGATTTCATAAATAGGGGGGCATATGGAAACATTTAAACTTTTTAGTAATGAACATTTTTTCTTAATATTGGGAAATATATTATTTTTCTTTATTATACTTCTTATTGCTAACTTTTTTAATAAAAAATTTTATGCTAAATTAACTGCAATTATTATACTTTTAGTAAAAATTTTAGAAATTATCTATAGGCACATTCATAATGGTGAGGGGTTTCTTGAGCTTTTACCACTCCATCTTTGTAATATAACTTTATTATTTATTATATTTATGATGTTAAGTGGATCAAAAACACTATTTCAACTGTGTTTCTATTGGAGTATAGGAGCTATTTTTGCAGTAGCCACTCCCGATATAAAATACTCATTTCCAAATCCTATGACTATTAGTTTTTTTATGACACATTTTTATATTTTATTTGCTGTAATTTATGCCTATATATTTTTCAGATTTAAACCTACACTTTTAGGATATTTTTCAGCATTTTTTACAATTAATTTAATATGTGTAGGAGTTTATTTTTTAAACGAGAAGATAGGAACTAACTATCTCTATATTAATAGATTACCTGATTTTTCATCTCCACTTCAATATTTTGGAGAGTGGCCTTACTATATAGTAGTAGTTGAATTAATCTATATTATACTTACCTATCTTTTATACTTTCCTTTTAAAAATAAAGCAGTAAAATTTGGAAAGTCTAAATTTTATTAACTTTACTATATTTAATCTAAATAATATATGGGGGTATTGTAAACTTTTAGTTTGGAATACCCCCTTTTATTTTTCTAAAACCATTATAATAATTTTTTATTATCCTAAAATAAAAAACAATAAATTTTTTTTATGTTTTTCTAGACTTTTTTATAAAAAAATATTATAATTATCGTGTAAAAGAAAATAAAAAATTATAATTAAAAAGGAGTTAGTATGAAAGATTATAAAGAAATTTTTAAAAAATTACCTGTGGCCTTAACAGGATTAGCATTAGGTATTTCAGGAATAAGTGGAGCTTTAGCTGTAGTGGTAAATCCCTTTATCCTATACATAGGGAACTTTTTAGCATTGTTACTATTATTACCTATTATCATAAAAAACATATTACACTTTGACGTATTTAAAGAGGAACTAAAGCATCCTATGCTTGGAAGTTTCATTCCAACTTTAGATATGGCTTTAATGAATCTGTCTGTAGTACTATATAGTATTTCTCCTCTACTAGGGAAAAGTTTATGGTTATTTTGTATTTTTTTACATTTCATTTTTGCAATCTCATTCATATATCACAGATTTAATTCGTGGAACTTAGAACATATGTTACCTAGTTGGTTTGTTCCACCAATAGGAATAGTAGTTGCTTGTGTAGATTCTAGTTTAATGGGAATGCCAACTTTAGCCCACATTCTATTTTATATAGGTTTTTTCTTCTACATTATTATGTTACCTTTAATGCTTTATAGAATAATATTCATAGAAAGAATTGACGAAGCTAAGTTACCTACTTTTGCTATAATGGCTGCCCCACCTAATCTATGTTTAGCAGGATATCTAGTAGCTTTTTCAAATCCTAATTCTGCAATAGTGAACTTTCTTTTTCCATTGGGATTATTTATGACAGCTTTAATATATATAGCTATGTTTAAAATTTTTAGAATAAAATTTACTCCAGTATATGCTTCTTTTACTTTTCCTTTAGCTATAAGCTCTACAGCTATCTTAAAGTATTCTAGTTACGTTAAAAATTTAGATGTAGCAAGAGGAGAGTTCTGGTATATTATAGCTACAATAGCAATTACACTAGCAACTATTCTCATAAGTGGTATATTTATAAAAATGATTATTTTTATCCAAAAAAATATCGTATCTAAATGCGAGTAGATGCTGAAATTCTAAAGTTTATTAACTCTTCATATAAAATGGTTATTTTTTTATTAGTATAGATTAAAAATTGAGTATAAAAAAATAAATAGTAAGATATTCTTGACATAAAAGCAAAATATTGATATAACTAATAATATAAGTCCAATGGATAGACTAGTTGTTTGTAAAAAGTTCAATAAATACTATTTTCACTTTAGAATAAAATGTGATTTTTGTTAAAAACACTTAATTTTTTTATAAAAGTATGCTATACTACTTATAAGAAATGTTAATAGTATTTCTTGAGTTTAAACACAGATGTGTGGATTTACTAAGTTGTTAGGTACAATTAAAAAAAGTACAAGGCTACTAGGTAAGGGGGTACGGGGTGTCTTATTTTTTCCACTCCACTATATTTTATCAAATAAAAATATAGATATCATTTAAAGAAAAAATACAACGATGGTCAAGCCAAAAATAATGAAAAAGTAAATTTTTTGTAGGAGGAGTAAGAGAATGGAATTTAATATGCCTAAAACACATGAACTTTTCAGACAAATGATAAGAGAATTTGCTGAAAAAGAGGTAAAACCTCTAGCTGCTGAAGTAGATGAAGAGGAGAGATTTCCAATTGAGACAGTTAAGAAAATGGCTGAAATTGGATTAATGGGTATCCCTATTCCAAAGGAATATGGTGGAGCTGGTGGAGATAACGTAATGTATGCTATGGCTGTAGAAGAACTTTCTAGAGTTTGTGCTACAACAGGAGTTATCGTATCTGCACATACTTCATTGGGAACTTGGCCAATTTTAAAATTTGGTACAGAGGAACAAAAACAAAAATACATTCCTAAATTAGCAAGTGGAGAATGGATTGGAGCTTTTGGATTAACTGAACCAAATGCTGGAACAGATGCTGCTGGACAACAAACTACTGCTGTATTAGACGAAACTACAAATGAATGGGTTATTAATGGTTCTAAAATATTCATAACAAATGCTGGATATGCAGATGTGTATGTAATATTTGCTATGACTGATAAATCATTAGGATTAAAAGGAATCTCAGCTTTCATTATTGAAGCAGGAACTCCTGGATTTACAGTTGGTAAAAAAGAGAAAAAACTTGGAATTAAAGGATCTTCAACTTGTGAGTTAATATTTGAAGATGCAAGAATTCCAAAAGAAAACCTATTAGGACAAATAGGAAAAGGATTCAAAATTGCTATGATGACTCTTGATGGAGGAAGAATAGGAATAGCTTCACAAGCTTTAGGAATAGCACAAGGAGCTTTAGATGAAACTGTAAACTATGTAAAAGAGAGAAAACAATTTAAAAGAGCAATAGCTCAATTCCAAAATACTCAATTCCAATTAGCAGACTTAGAAGTAAAAGTAGAAGCTGCAAGACTTCTTGTTTACAAAGCTGCATGGAGAGAAAGCAACCACCTACCATATACAGTAGATGCTGCTAGAGCAAAACTATTTGCTGCTGAAACTGCAATGGAAGTAACTACAAAAGCAGTTCAACTACACGGAGGATATGGATACACTAGAGAATATCCAGTAGAAAGAATGATGAGAGATGCTAAGATTACTGAAATTTATGAAGGAACATCAGAAGTTCAAAGAATGGTAATCTCTGGAAATCTTTTAAAATAGTTAACTTTAAATAATTTGAGAAATTGAAAGTTCAGGAATTAATATATGGAGGATGCAAGATGAAAATAGTAGTTTGTATAAAGCAAGTTCCAGATACAACTGAGATAAAATTAGATCCAGTAACAGGAACATTAATAAGAGATGGAGTTCCTAGTATCATGAACCCAGATGATAAAGCTGGATTAGAAGAAGCACTTAGACTAAAAGATAAATATAATGCTCATGTAACAGTAATTACAATGGGACCACCTCAAGCAGAAGCTATATTAAGAGAAGCTTATGCTATGGGTGCAGATAGAGCAATATTATTAACAGATAGAAAATTTGGAGGAGCTGATACTTTAGCGACTTCTAATACAATAGCTGCAGCATTAAGAAAATTAGATGCAGACTTAATAATAGCAGGAAGACAAGCAATAGACGGAGATACTGCACAAGTAGGACCTCAAATTGCTGAACACCTTGGATTACCACAAGTATCTTATGTAAAAGAAATGCAATATGATGAAAAAGATAACAGCTTAACAATAAAAAGAGTTGTAGAAGATGGATATTATCTAGTAAATGTTCAACTACCAGCTTTAGTAACAGTATTAACTGAAGCTAATGCTCCAAGATATATGAGAGTTAAAGGAATAGTTGAAGCATTTGATAGAGAAATTGAAACTTGGACATTTGATGATATAGAAATCAATCCAGAAATAATCGGATTAAAAGGTTCACCTACAAAAGTTAAGAAATCATTTACAAAAGGAGCTAAACAAGCTGGAAAAGTATTTGAATTAGATACTAAGGAAGCTGTTGAGCTAATTGTTGAGAAATTAAAAGAAAAATTTGTTATCTAAATTTAAATGATAACCTTGATAACCTTAGGATAAAGGAGATAAGAGAATGAATTTAAATGATTATAAAGGAATATTAGTATTTGCAGAACAAAGAGATGGGGTACTTCAAAATGTTGGACTTGAATTAGTAGGAAAAGCTAAGGAATTAGCAAAAAGCTTAGATGTACCAGTAACAGCAGCTTTAATAGGATACAATGTAGGAAAATTAGCTGATACTTTAGGAGAGTATGGAGCTGACAAAGTAATTGTTGTAGACCAACCAAAATTAGAGTTATATGATACTGAAGCTTATGCACAAGTATTTAAAGCAATAATAGATGCTAAAAAACCTGAAATAGTATTATTTGGAGCTACTACTTTAGGAAGAGACTTAGCACCAAGAGTATCTTCAAGAATGAATACAGGATTAACAGCTGACTGTACAAAGCTTGAGATAAATGAAGAAACAAAAGGACTTGAAATGACAAGACCTGCATTCGGTGGAAACTTAATGGCAACAATCATTTGTCCTGACCACAGACCACAAATGTCTACAGTAAGACCAGGGGTTATGCAAAAAGCTTCTAAAGAAGAAGGAAGAAGAGCAGAAGTGGAAAACTTCTCTGTATCTTTAGATACTTCAAAAATGAAAGTAAAAGTATTACAAGTAGTTAAAGAAACTAAAAATAAAGTTGATATTTCAGAAGCTAAAATACTTGTTTCTGGAGGAAGAGGAATTGGTTCAGCTGAAAACTTTGCAGCTTTAGAATCAGTTGCTAAAGAATTAGGAGCTACTGTATCTGCATCAAGAGCGGCAGTAGATGCTGGATTCATTTCTCATGATAGACAAGTAGGACAAACTGGTAAAACAGTTAGACCTGATATCTACTTTGCATGTGGAATTTCTGGAGCAATCCAACACGTTGCAGGTATGGAAGAATCTGAATATATTGTAGCTATCAACAAAGATAAAGAAGCTCCAATATTTAGTATAGCTGACTTAGGAATAGTTGGAGATGCTAATAAAATAGCCGTTCAACTATTAGAAGCTTTAAAGAAAGCAAAAGAGTCTAGATAGTAAAAATATTGAAGGCTGGTCAAAATAATGCTTGACCAGCTTTTTTTTATCAGTTATAATAGAGAGCAAGACAGGAGATTAGATTTAAGAGCGCCAGAACTTTCTTAGAGAAGAGATTTATTTCTAGAGATAAAGCTCTTTCTAAATAAAGTTGACGAGGACTGGAGTTTATCGAAAATTCGGCGGATACTCCAGAGGTGGTTACAGCCATTACCAATACAAAACTTTAGGATAACCTAAAGGACAAAGGGGTAATAAGTAGCAATCTCCTATGAACATTAAAAATTAAATAATATATAGGAGGATTCATATGTGCGGAATAATTGGTTATGTAGGAGATGAACAAAAAGCTATGGAGGTAATCCTTGATGGACTTAGCAAGCTTGAATATAGAGGTTATGATTCAGCAGGATTAGCTATAATTGAAGATGGAAAAGTTTTCATAGAAAAAAAGAGTGGAAAGCTTGAAAATCTGAAAGAAGCTTTAAAAGAGAGAGAAGAAAAGGCTTTTGTAGGTATAGGACATACTAGATGGGCAACACATGGAAACCCAACTGATGAGAATTCACATCCTCATTTTAGTGCTGATAAAAAGGTAGCAGTAGTACATAATGGTATTATTGAGAACTACTTAGATTTAAAAGAGAAGTTAATAAAAGAGGGATATGTTTTTACATCACAAACTGATAGTGAGGTAGTAGCTCATCTATTTTCTAAGTACTATAGTGGAGATATGTTAGAAACTCTTATGAAAGTAAGAGAGAAGATAAGAGGAAGTTATGCACTTGGAATAATAGATAGTGAAACCCCTGATAGATTAGTATGTACTAGAAAAGAGAGTCCTCTTATAATTGGATTGGGAAAAGGAAAGAATTTTATAGCTTCTGATGTTCCAGCTATTTTAAAATACACTAGAGATGTGATATTTTTAGAAAATGATGAAATGGCTATAATTGAGAAAGATAGAGTGAGTGTCTATGATTCTCATGGAAAAGAGATTAAAAAAGCTATAACTAAAATAGAGTGGGATATGGAACAAGCAAGTAAAGGAGGATATCCTCACTTTATGTTAAAGGAGATTGATGAACAACCAAGTGTTATTGAAAAGACTTTAGATGTTTATATGAACAATAGCGGTAAAGTTGATTTCAGCCAATCTTTAAAGAATTTAGATCTTTCAAAAATCAGGGAGATCTATATTGTTGCATGCGGAACTGCTTATCATGCAGGGCTTCAAGGAGCATACTTTTTCAAAAAAATCTCTGGAATAAAAACAGATGTGGATATAGCTTCTGAATTTAGATATAGTGATCCTTTTATTGATGAAAATTCTTTAGTTATTTTCATCAGTCAGTCTGGTGAAACATTAGATACTCTTATGGCTATGAAAATGGCAAAAAGTAAAGGAGCTACAACTTTAGCTATTACTAATGTGTTAGGATCGACTATTTCAAGAGAAGCTGACATGGTAATCTACACTTTAGCTGGACCAGAGATATCTGTAGCATCAACTAAAGCATACACTGCTCAAGTTACTCTATTTTATATGTTAGCTTTATATTTCGGAGAGAAAAAAGCTAAAATATCTCAAGATAGTTATGAAAATTATTTAGATATTTTACACCAACTTTCTAATAAAGTTGAAAATGTGCTTTCTAGTAAAGATATTATAAGAGAGATAGCTAAAAAAATAAAAGATAAAAGAAATGGTTTCTATATTGGTAGAGGAATAGATGATAAGTGTGGAAGAGAGGGAGCTCTAAAAATGAAAGAGATCACTTATATCCATACTGAAGCCTTTTCTGCTGGAGAATTAAAACATGGAACAATAGCTTTAATTGAAGAGGGAACTATGGTTATAGCTATAGCTACTCAAGAGGATATGATTGAAAAAATGATATCTAATATAAAAGAGGTTAAGGCTAGAGGTGCTTATGTAATAACTGTAACAAAAGAAAAGTATAAAAATATAACAGATATTTCAGATAAAATTATTACTATTGAAGATATAGATGATATATTGGCTCCTACTGTTGCTAATATCTCTTTACAACTTTTAGCTTATTATACTGCTGTAGAGAAAGGATTAGATGTAGATAAGCCAAGAAATCTGGCAAAATCTGTTACAGTAGAATAAAAAGAGGTGGTACTGTGAAAATTGCAGAAAGAGTTGCAAAATTAAAAGAGCTAATGAGGGAGAGAGGAATAGACTTTTATATTATTCCATCTTCAGATTATCATCAAAGTGAGTATGTAGGGGAGTATTTTAAAAGTAGAGAGTGGATATCTGGTTTTACAGGTTCAGCAGGGACTGTTGTAGTTTCTCAAAGTGAAGTTGGACTATGGACTGATGGAAGATATTTTATTCAAGCTGAAAAACAATTAGAAGGTAGTGGAATAAAACTTTTTAAAATGGGAGAAGAGGGAGTTCCAACTTTTACTCAATATGTTATCAATAATGTAAAAGAGGGTGAAACTCTTGGTTTTGATGGAAAAGTTTTAGCTACTAATACTGTATTAGAGTTTGAGAAAGCTCTATGTGAGAAAAAAGCCAACTTAAATGGAGATTTTGATCTAATTGGAGAGCTTTGGGAGGATAGACCACTTCTTCCAAGTAGTGAAGTATTTATACTTGAAGAGAAATACTCTGGTGAGAGTATTGAAAGTAAATTAGGAAGAGTAAGAAATGTTCTTGAAAAAGAAAATTGTGATATTAATATTTTAACATCTCTAGATGATATAGCTTGGATATTTAACTTAAGAGGAGCTGATGTTAAAAATAATCCTGTTAATTTAGCTTATGCAGCAATAACTGCTGATAAAGCAGTACTATATATAGAAGAGAAAAAATTGAATAATGAAGTAGAAAGATATCTTTATGAAAATAGTGTAGAAGTAAGAGATTACTTTGAAATTTATGAGGATATGGAGAGAGTATCTAATTCTAATATTATAATGATGGATTTAAATAAAGTTAACTATGGAATTTATAAAAGATTAAATTCTGAAATAAAAATAGTTAATAAAGGAAATCCAAGTACATTAATGAAAGCTTGTAAAAATGAGATAGAACTTAAAAACTTAAGAAATTGTCATGTTAAAGATGGAATAGCAGTTACTAAGTTTATGTATTGGCTAAAAAATAGTATTGGAAAAGAAGAGATATCTGAAATATCTGCAACTGAAAAATTAGAAGGTTTAAGAAAAGAGCAAGAGTTATACATAGGTCCTAGCTTTGACACCATAGCTGCTTATGAAGCAAATGCTGCTATGATGCACTATAAGGCTACTGAAGTCTCTGATAAGAGATTGGAACCAAAGAATATGTTTTTAGTTGACTCTGGTGGACAATACTATGATGGAACTACTGATATAACTAGAACTTTTATTCTAGGTGAGTGTTCTGAAGAGATGAAAAAACACTTTACTCTTGTTTTAAAAGGAATGATAAATCTTTCTAAAGTTAAGTTTTTATATGGAGTTACAGGAACTAACTTAGATATTTTAGCAAGACAAGCTCTATGGAATATAGGAATAGATTACAAATGTGGAACTGGACATGGAGTTGGATTTTTATTAAATGTTCATGAAGGTCCTCAAGGGATAAGAGTACAATATAATCCTCAAGTTCTTGAAGAGGGAATGAATGTTACTAATGAACCTGGGGTATATATAGAAGGCTCTCACGGTATAAGACTTGAAAATGAATTGATAGTTAGAAAAGATGAAAAAACTACCTTTGGTCAGTTTATGAAATTTGAAACTATGACCTATGCTCCTTTAGACTTAGATGGGGTAATAAAAGAGCTTTTAGCTCCAGAGGAGATAGAGTTTTTAAATAACTATCATAAAATGGTATATGAAAAAATCTCTCCTTATTTAAATGAAGATGAGAGAGTATGGTTAAAAAAATATACAAGAGAGATTTAACAAAATAAAAATTTATCTTACTAAGGGGAGAACTTAAGAATTACTCCAGACTACAAGAAGTTGATTAACTATAGCTTATCTCACTAAAAATGCAAGGGTTAAGCCTTCGGCTTATTGCATTTTTTAGCGTTCGATTTCGCTGAGTTAATCTAACTTCTCTCCGTAATTTCCGTAATTCTTTAAGTTCTCCTTTCTTTTCAATCAGGTAAAAATTAAAAAAATCTTCCTTTAAGCCATGCGAAATTCATATGATTTTTTAATAAAATAGAAGGTAGAAAATATCGCAAAATTCTTAATTACTTTATCTTAAAAGCTAGCTTTAAAAAAGAAGTAGAAAAAAGGAGAAAATTTTACTGTAATGAGCATTGCGTAAGCACTAGCGATTGGAAGTAAAAGTTTTCTCCTTTTCTATTTAATAAACTAAATTTTTATTTCAAAGAAAATATCTTCAATAAAATTGAAATATATGGTATAAATATATAGTAATATTATATAGATTTAAAATCTTAGAAGGGAAATATTAGATGAAAATTTCAATATTAGGAAGTGGAAGTGGAGGAAATTCCATATATCTTGAAAGTGAAAAGGGAAAAATTTTAATAGATGCAGGTTTTAGCTGTAAGAAGATAGAAGAGAGATTAAACTCAATCAATAGAGAACTAAAGGATATTAGTGCTATACTTATAACTCATGAGCATATAGATCATATCCAAGGAGCAGGAATTATCTCTAGAAAATATAATATTCCTATATATATTACTCCAGAAAGTTTTAAAGTTGGAGAGGGGAAGTTAGGAAAAATATCCCCAGAAAATTTAAAGTTTATAGAGGGAAAGTTTATAATAAATGATAGTCTATTAGTAAAACCCTTTGATGTTATGCATGATGCACAGAGAACAGTTGGATATAGAATAGAGACTCAAAGTGGAAGAGTAGCTGCTATCTCAACTGATATAGGCTATGTTAATAATATTGTGAGGGAGAATTTTAAAGAGGCGGATATTATGGTTATAGAGAGCAACTATGATTATAATATGCTTATGAATTGTAACTATCCCTGGGATTTAAAAGCTAGAGTTAAGAGTAGGAATGGACATCTTTCAAATAATGATGCAGCTAAATTTATAAAAGATATGTATGATGAAAAGTTAAAAAAAGTATATTTAGCACATATAAGTAAAGATAGTAATAATCCACTTTTAGTGCAAAAAACATTGGCTCAAGAGTTAAAGGGAAATAAGATAAAAGTTTCTTATGAGTTAGCCAAACAGGAACTGGCAACAAAACTTTTTGAGTTGTAAGGAGGATAGAGTGGAAGAGATAGATAACTTTTGGGAAGAGTTGAAATTTGAAGTAGGAGCTTTAGGAAAAACTTATGGTGATGCAGTAGAGAGAAAGGTTTTAATAGGAAGTGGAAATAGAGAAGCTAACTTACTATTTATAGGAGATGATCCAGAGCTTTATCAAAATGAAGATTTAAAAGTTGCTCCAGGTTCAAGTGGAGAGTTTTTAATAAAATTGTGTGATATAGAGGGGATAACTCCAGAGGATTACTATATTACTACTTTAGGGAAAAAAGATTGTAAATTCTTGGATTTTATGAGTGAAGAGAGGGAGCAATTAAAGGAGCTTTTATTTATGCAAATAGCTCTGATTAAGCCCAAGATAATTGTTGCATTGGGAACAGAAGTAGCTGAAACTCTTTTAGAAAAAGATGTAAGATTGGGAGAAGAGAGAGGAAAAATTTACAACTGGGTAGGAGGAATAAAAGTTTTTATCACTTATGATGTAAATTTTGTAAAAAGATCTAGAAATGAATCTGGGAAAAAATCAAAGGCTGCTTTAGAGTTTTGGAATGACTTAAAAAGTTTAAAGCAGGAGCTAGGTAAAATAGATGAATAAAGATTTTTTTAGAGTTGAAGTAAAAAAGCTAAGAAACTCTATGAAAGAGATAGAGAGAAAAAATGAGAGTAGATTAGTTTGTGAAAAAATACTGGAATTATCTGAGTATAAGAGGGCTAAAAAAATTCTATCTTTTATGAATTTTGGAAGTGAAATAGAGATAGAGATTTTAAATAATATGATAATAGAATCACAAAGAGAGCTTTTTTTACCTAGAATAGAGAAGGATGGAGAACTTTCAATAGTTAAATTTGATTTTAAATTTAAAAGGGGTCAATTTGGCATAAGAGAACCAATTGGAGAAGAGTATTTAGGAGCTTTAGATCTGATCATAGTACCAGGATTAGCCTTTGATAGAGAGGGAAATAGAATAGGTTATGGCAAAGGATATTATGATAGGTTATTTTCAAAGTATTTAAATGTAAAAAAGATAGCTCCAATATTTGAATT
Organism: Fusobacterium sp.; assembly: GCA_019410665.1. Taxonomy (GTDB): domain Bacteria; phylum Fusobacteriota; class Fusobacteriia; order Fusobacteriales; family Fusobacteriaceae; genus Fusobacterium_A. The sequence goes on along the minus strand of DXSD01000052.1, from coordinate 189 downwards.
TCAGCTTTTTTCTGAGATTCCAACTGAGATTCATGATGTAAAAATTGATATTATAATTACAAAAAATGAAGTATTAAAGCTTAAGAGATCTTGAAAAAACTTAGTTAATATGATAAAATCTTATAGAAACTAAGAAAAAATTAGGAGGTTTATTGTGGCAGGACATAGTAAATGGGCAAATATCCAACA
>DXSD01000051.1 GCA_019410665.1 Fusobacterium sp. | reverse complement strand
GCTAGAAATATCGCTTTAATTCCTTATACAAGAATTGAAAAGTAATTTTAGTTAAGTAGGCTGGAAGAAAATTCCAGCCTTTTTTCTTTTTTATTATATTTACTTTAATCCTTAAATGTTTTATAATAAAAAAATAGAAATGGGGGATAATGGATATGAGAATAACAAATTGGTTGAAATTAGTTTTAGATTCTTTGTATGATGGGATACTTATAGCGAATAAAGATGGTGTTGTAATATATGTTAATCCTGCCTATACTAGAATTACTAAAATAAAAAATGAAGATATTTTAAATAAAAAATTGCTAGAAGTAAGACCAGGAAGTCATTTAACAAATGTTATAAAAGAGGGGAAAAAAGAGTTAGGAACTCATAGAAAAGTTGGAGAGATAGAATATATAGTAAATATGGTACCAATATATTCAAAAGAGAAAATAATAGGTGGAATATCTATTTTAAATGAGATTAATGATATCTATAATTTAACTGAAAAGTTAAATAATTCAAAAAAAATAATAGAAAAGTTAGAAGAAAATGTAAAAAGGTTAGGGAATGGAAAGTATTATTTTGATGATATTATAGCAGTTGACAAATTGAGTCTAAGGACTAAAGTCTTTGCAGAGAAGATAGCTAAAAATGATAGTAATATATTAATAACTGGAGAAAGTGGAACAGGGAAAGAGCTCTATGCTAGCGCAATTCATAATTGTAGTAGTAGAAAAGATTCACCTTTTATTCCTGTAAATTGTGCATCAATAGAAAAGAATTTAATAGAAAGTGAATTATTTGGTTATGAAGCTGGGGCATTTACTGGAGCAAAAAAAGATGGTAAAATGGGACTTTTTCAATTAGCAAATGGTGGAACATTGTTTTTGGATGAAATAGGAGAATTAGAGTATGAGTTACAAGGAAAGCTTTTACGTGTTTTACAAGAAAAAACTATAAGAAAAATAGGAGGACTTAAGGAGATTCCTGTAGATATAAGACTTATTTGTGCTACTAATAGAGAGTTGGAAAGTATGGTAAATGAAGGTAAATTTAGACAGGATTTATATTATAGGATAAATACTATACCATTAAATTTAGAACCTCTTTTAGAAAGAAAAGAGGATATAATTCCACTAATAGAAAAATTTTTAGAAGAATTAAATTTAAAATATAAAAAGGGAATAGAAATTTCGTTAGAGGTAAAGGAACTTTTAAAAAAATATAATTGGCCTGGAAATGTAAGAGAGCTAAGAAATACAATTGAATTTCTATATAATATAGCAGAAAATAATAAAATAGAACGAAAAAACTTACCTCATAGATTGAATGAAAAAATTTTAACTAATGTATCAACAAATAGAAATCTAGATATAAAACCTTTAAAAGAAAAAGTAAAGGAATTTGAGAGTGAGTATATAAAAAAAATAGTAAATATTTGTGGGGATACATTAGAAGGAAAGAGGAAAGCAGCTGAAATTTTAGGAATATCATTAGCGACTTTATATAATAAATTCTAAAAAAATAGAATAATTCTAAAAAAATAGAAATATAGAAAGTAGTATTTTAAAAGAACTATTTACTATGTTTCTTTTTTTATTCTAAATTTTTAGAAATACAATTAAAAGAAAGTTAGAAAATTATTAGAAACAGAAATGGCATAAACTTTGCTTTAATAAAATTATCAAATATTTTAGGAGGAGAGAATATGACAGCAATACTAGGATTTATAACGATTATTTTATTATTAGCAACTATTATGATGAAAAAATTATCACCATTAATAGCTTTAATAGCTGTACCAGTTGTAACTGCCTTAATAGGTGGACATGGATTAAAAATAGGTAGTTATATTGGTGATGGAATAAAATCAATCGCACCAACTGGAACAATGTTTATCTTTGCAATTCTATTCTTTGGGATACTTACAGATGTTGGAACTTTTCAGCCTATTATAGATAAAATTATAAAAGTTGTAGGAAAAGATCCAATAAAAATAGCAATAGGAACAGCTTTATTAGCTATGATTGTACATTTAGATGGATCTGGGGCAGTTACATTTTTAGTTACAGTACCAGCAATGTTACCTTTATATGATTCTTTGGGAATGAGAAGAACAACATTGGCAACTATAGTTGCTTTAGGAGCAGGAGTAATGAATATTTTACCTTGGGGTGGACCAACATTAAGAGCAGCTACTTCTTTAAAAATACCTGTAACAGAGCTATTTAATCCATTATTAATTCCGGTTCTTGTAGGAATACTTTTTGTTTTCTTTTTAGCATACAGATTGGGAAAGGCTGAGAAAATAAGAATTGGAAATATTGAAGTAACAGAGATTGAAAGTACTAAAGTTGAGAAGAAAGAGGTAAAAAATTTTGGAATAAATATAATAATAATAATTGTTTCAATTGTCGTATTAATTTCGGGAAAGTTATCACCAACAGTAGTATTTATGATAGCATTTTGTTTAGCTACAGTTATTAATTATCCAAATGTAAAAGATCAAAAAGAAAGAGTAGATGCTCATGCTAAAGAGGCTCTTATGATGGCAAGTGTTTTATTTGCAGCAGGGGCTTTTATTGGAATTATGCAAAAATCTGGTATGATAACAGAGATGTCAGAGATGATAGTAGATATTATTCCACATTCTTTAGGAAGAGCAATGGCAATTATAACAGGAGTAATAGCGATGCCAGCAAGTTTATTATTTGATCCAGATTCTTTCTATTTTGGAGTTTTACCAGTATTAACAAGTACTGCTCAAGAGTTTGGAGCTTCTCCAATAGCAGTAGGAAGAGCAGCTATATTAGGACAGATGACAACAGGATTCCCAGTAAGTCCATTGACAGCTTCAACATTTTTATTATTAGGACTTACAGGAGTAGAATTAGGAGAGCATCAAAAGAAAACAATTCCATATGCTTTTTTAGTGACAATTGTAATGCTGATAGTAGCAGTAATAACAGGTGTTTTATATAAATAATAGCTAGTAGGAGGAAAAGGTATGAAGAAAGTAAGAATAGCTTCAGGAGCTGGGTATGCTGGAGATAGAATAGAACCAGCTATAGATGTGATGAAAAATGGAGATATAGATTATATTATATTTGAATGTTTAGCAGAAAGAACAATAGCAATTGCTCAACAGGAAAAACTTAAAAATCCTGAGAAAGGGTATAATGGTTTATTAGAATATAGATTTGAAAAGATTTTACCGATTTGTTGTGAAAAAAAGATAAAAGTTATAACTAATATGGGAGCAGCTAATCCTTTAGGAGCTATAAGAAAAATAAAAGAAATAGCAAAAAAAAGTGGAATTAAAAATTTAAAACTTGCTGCAGTATTAGGAGATGACATTTATAAAAATTTAGATAAGTACTTAGATTTAAATGTATTAGAATTAGGAGTACCGTTAGAAAAAATAAAAGATAAGCTTGTTTCAGCAAATGTATATCTAGGAAGTGAGGGAATAGTAGAGGCTTTGAAAAATGGAGCAGATATTGTAGTAACTGGACGTTGTGCAGACCCTGCTATATTTATGGCTCCTCTTATTTATGAATTTGGATGGAATACAGAGGATTATAATTTGATTGGAAAAGGAATCATGATAGGACACCTTTTAGAGTGTGGAGCACAAGTTTGTGGGGGATATTTTGCGGTTCCTAAGTATAATGAAGTAGAAGATTTATGGAATGTTGGTTTTCCAATTGCTGAAGTTTCAGAAAATGGGGAAGCTCTAATAACAAAAACATCTACAAGTGGTGGACTTGTTTCAAAATCTACATGTAAAGAGCAATTAATATATGAAATACATGATCCTAAAAATTATATAACACCAGATGGAATAGCTGATTTTACAACTATAAAATTAGAAGATGTGGGAAAAGATAAAGTAATAGCTACAGGGGCAACAGGAAAGGAAAAGCCAAAAACTTTAAAGGTAAGTATAGGGTATAAAGATTGTTTCATAGGAGAAGGAGCTATAAGTTACGGAGGAAGTACTGCTTATTCAAAGGCAAAATTAGCAGAAGATATAATTAGAAAAAGAATTGAGTATACTGGAATAAAATGTGAGGAATTAAAATTTGATATTTTAGGAGTAAATTCTTTATATGGAGATACAATTGGGCAACAAAGCTTTGATCCAAATACTTTAATAGAAGCAAGATTAAGAGTAGCAGGAAGAACTTTAACAAGAGAAGAAGCAGTAAAAATAGGAAATGAAATAGAAGCATTATATACAAATGGACCTGCTGGTGGAGGAGGAGCAACAAAATCTGTAAGTGAAGTTGTATCTATTTGTTCAATTTTTGTACCTAGAGAAGATATAGATATTGAAGTAGTATATGAGGAGGTTTAAAATGAAATTATTAGAGATTGCTCATTCAAGAACTGGAGATAAAGGGAATATTTCAAATATATCATTAATAGCTTATGATGAAAAAGATTATGAATTATTAAAAGAAAAAGTTACCGCTGAAAAAGTAAAAGAGTATTTTAAAGATATTGTACATGGAGAAGTAGTAAGGTATGAACTTCCTAATTTAGGAGCTTTAAATTTTGTTATGGATAAAGCTTTAGGGGGAGGAGTAACAAGATCTTTGGCATTAGATAAACATGGAAAGAGTTTATCATCTGCTTTGCTAGAAATGGAAATATAATTTTATTTGAAAAAAATATAAAAAATATTTGACCTATATTAAAAAATCTGATATAATACATCATGATAACTAATAAAGTCTATATATTTGATAAAAGGGGAGGATATTATCAAAAATAGGAGGATTTTTAGTTTATGAAAAAAGTATTATTAGGATTAGCAGTTATATCATCAATGGCAATGGCAGCAGAGGGAACAAATCTTTATTTAAAGACAGGAGCAGATATTTCTGGAAAATTTGATAAAGTAAAGGTGGGAAAAGAATTTGCTAATAAGTCAGAAAGTGATAGATTAGGATTTGATTTAACTGCTGAGGTAACAAAAGAGGTTTATCCAAATTTAGAGTTAGGACTTGGATTATCTTATCAAGATCATGGAAGACCAGAGAGTGTAAAAAGTAATGACGATAAAGTACAAAATACAGGATATAAGTCACTACCAATATATGGAGTAGTAAAATATAATCTACCTTTAGAAAGTAATATTAAACCATATTTAAAAGCTGATTTAGGATACTCTTTTAACTTTGATGAAAAGGATTTAAAAATAGAAGGACAAGGTTCATATAAATCATCAATAGATAATGGATTATATTATGGATTGGGAGCTGGAGCAGAATATAATAACTTTATTGTAGAGTTAATGTATAAAGTAAATAGAGCAGATGTCCAATATGAGGACAAAGGTTCAAAATCACCTAAATTTGATTATGATTACTCAAGAACAACATTATCAATAGGATACAGATTTGATATTTAGAAGAGGCTTCAATGCCTCTTTTTTAACTTAGAGAGGTGATTAAAAATGAAAAAATTATTAGGAATTTTAGCTTTAGGAGCAATTTTGTTAGGTTGTAGTAACCAAAAAATTAGAGAATATGAAGGAGTATATACCTATGGTCATGAGGTAAGAATATTCCAAGATAGTGAGAGTAATCAAGAGTATTGGCTATATAGTGATGATGACACAGTTGAAAGTTTAAATAGAAAAATGAGAGAAGAGATTGAAACAAAAGGAGTTACTTATCCTGAAGTAAAATTAGTAATAAAGGGAATAGATGAAGGAAAGGCAACAAATGGATTAGCAGAACCAGATGATAGAAAGATGAGGGTTATTGAGTATAAAATCATAAAATAGTACAAAAAATAAAAAAAGACATGCTTTTTATTAAGCTGTCTTTTTTATTGACTCAAAACTATTTTGCCATAGCTTTTTGAAGTCTAGTACTTAAAGTAGCTGCATTAGCTTTTAAGAACTTCATAACTTCTACATCGTTAAGTCCTTTTAAAGTTTTTAAAGTTCTTGAACAAACTTTTACTTTAACTGGAGTTCCGTTTACATTGATAGAAGTAACTTGTAAATTTGGTTTCCAAACTCTTCTAGTTAATCTGTGTGAGTGAGAAATTTGGTTTCCGCTGATTAGTCCTACTCCTGTAATTTCACATCTTTGCATTCTGATTCTCTCCTTTCTTAAAATAACTTACATACACAATGCATATAATTGTATCATTAAATCGACGAAATTTCAAGTTTTTTTTAAATTTTCTTGAATAAAGTTAGGAAAATTAAAGATTTATGGTATAATAAAAAATGAATGAAATAATAAATTAGGGAGAAAAGATATGAATACACACAGCTATAAAGTATTAGAATTTGATAAATTGAGAGAGGAATTATCTGCATATAGTGTGATAGAGGAGAATCACTATAAAATAATGAATATATCTCCATTGAGAGACTTTAGTTCACTTAATAGAGAGTTAGACATTTTAAGAGATTTTACTGATTTTATAAAATATGATGGTGGATTTGAAACTGCTGGTATGAAAGATATCTGTAAGATGACAGAGAAATCTCAACTTATAGGAACATATCTTGATGTAGAGGATCTTTGGGATATAAATTTTAACTTAAGAATTTTTAGATTATTTAAAACTAGATTAGAAGATTTAGGAAAGTATAGAGATTTAAAAGATAAATATCATGATGTTCCAGTAATGAGAGGAATAGAGGATATTATAAATAAGGCAATAGATAATAACAAAGAGATAAAAGATGATGCTTCTTTAGATTTAAGAGATATAAGAATACATAAGAAAACTCTTTCTATGAATATAAAAAGAAAATTTGATGAGTTATTTGATGAACCAAGTTTATCTAAAGCCTTTCAAGAGAGAATAATAACAGAGAGAGATGGAAGAAGTGTTGTTCCTGTTAAATCTGATTTTAAAGGGCTTATAAAAGGGATAGAACATGATAGATCTTCAAGTGGACAAACTGTATTTATAGAACCTCTTTCAATAGTAGCTTTAAATAACAAGATGAGAGAGTTAGAGTTAAAGGAGAAAGAGGAGATAAGAAAGATTCTTCTTAGAATAACTGAGCATGTAAGAAATAATAGAGAGGATATAGATGCTATAGGAGAGGCTATATTATCTCTAGATATTTTAAATGCTAGAGCTGTATATGGAATAGAAAAGAATTGTGTAATTCCGAATATCAACAATAGAGAGATGTTAAGTTTAGTAGATGCAAGACACCCATTTATACCAGCAGATAAGATAGTGCCTTTAACATTTGAGATAGGAAAAGATTACAATACACTACTTATAACTGGACCAAATACTGGAGGAAAAACAGTAGCACTAAAAACAGCTGGACTTTTAACTCTTATGGCTCTATCAGGAATACCTATTCCAGCTCATGAGCATACAAGCATAGGATTCTTTACTGGAGTTTATGCAGATATTGGAGATGAACAGAGTATAGAGCAATCTCTATCATCTTTCTCAGCTCATTTGAAAAATGTACAAGAGATATTAGAGAGTGTAACTAAATCTTCATTGGTGCTATTAGACGAGTTAGGATCAGGAACAGACCCAGCAGAGGGGTCAGCCTTTGCTATGGCAGTAATAGATTATTTAAGAGATAGAAAGTGTAAATCATTTATTACAACACACTATAGTGAGGTAAAGGCTCATGGATATAATGAAGAGGGAATAGAGACAGCTTCAATGGAATTTGATGTAAATACTCTATCACCTACATATAGACTTTTAATAGGGATTCCTGGAGAGAGTAATGCTCTTACAATAGCTAAAAGACTTGGAGTATCTGATGAGGTTATTGAAAAGGCAAAGAGCTATATAGGTGATGATAATAAAAAAATAGAGAAGATGATTGCTAACATAAAAGAGAAAGCTGATGAACTAGAGGCTATGAAGCAACAGGTTGAGTTTTTAAAGGCTGCAGCTCAGAGAGATAGAGATGAGTATGCTGAGAAATTAAGAGTGTTAGAAAAAGAGAAAAATGAGATATTAAAAGAGGCTTATGAAAAAGCTGATAAAATGATGAAAGAGATGCAAGCTAAAGCTGTAGCTCTAGTAGAAAAAATTCAAAAGGAAGAGAATAAGAAAGAGGATATTAAGAATGTTCAAAAGAGTCTTAATATGCTTAGATCAGCTCTTCAAGATGATAGAAATAAAAATGTGGAAGAGAAACCAAAAGTTGTTAGAAAAGTTGATTATAAAGTTGGAGATAAGGTATTTGTAAATAGCTTAAATCAATTTGCTAATGTTTTAAAAATCAATGGTGGAAAAGAGACAGTTCAAGTTCAAGCAGGTATCTTAAAACTAGAGGTATCTATGGATGATGTAAAAGTTGTAAAGGAAAAGGCTAAGAAAGAGTATAATACTTTCTCACACACTAAGACTTCTGTAAGAAATGAGATAGATTTAAGAGGTAAGATGGTAGATGAGGCTGTATATGAGCTTGAGACTTATTTAGATAGGGCTGTTATGAACTCATATACTGAGGTATATATAATTCATGGTAAGGGAACAGGAGCTCTAAGAGAGGGAATATTAAACTACTTGAAAAAATGTAGATATGTAAAAGAGTACAGATTAGGAGGACATGGAGAGGGAGGACTAGGATGTACAGTAGTAACTTTAAAGTAACTATGATAGTTGCAGCTGCAGGAGTAGGAAAGAGAATGGGACTAGGTTACCCTAAACAATTTTTAGAGTATAAAGGAAAGCCACTTTTTGTAATGCCATTGGAAGTAGCACAAAATTCTAAGATAGTGGATGAGATAATAGTAGTTACTAATAGAGAAAATGTATCTCTAGTAGAAAATTATTGTAATCAATATGAATTATCTAAGGTAGTGAAAGTAACTGAGGGTGGAAAAGAGAGACAAAACTCTATATACAATGCATTAAAATATGATAATAATAGTGATATAATCTTAGTTCAAGATGGAGTAAGACCATTTTTAAAAGAGAAGTATATAGAGGAGTGTTGTAGAGTAGTAGCAGAAGAGAGATTAGGAGCAGTAGTAGGAGTACAGGTAAAGGATACTATCAAAGTAATAAATGAGAGTTTTGAAGTGGTATCTACTCCTAAAAGAGTTGACTTAATAGCAGTACATACACCTCAAGCCTTTGAAGGAAAATTATTAAAAGAAGCTTATGAGATAGCTGAAAGAGAAAACTTTTTAGGAACTGATGACTCATCTCTAGTGGAGAGAATAGGTGGAAAGGTTAAAATAGTTCTTGGAGATTATGATAATATTAAGATTACTACTCAAGAAGACTTAAAATTTTTATAGGAACAATTTATAGTTTGAGTATATTAAGAAAATTTAGAAATGACGGCGATTAAGTTAGAATATAAGAGGAACACAGCGAAATCGAACGCTAAAAAATGCAACTGTTTGAGGTGAAACCGAGTTTTGCATTTTTAGTGAGATGAGCATAGTTACTCAATATTCTAACTTACAGAGGAATTTCTAAGTTCCTTGGATAAGGAGTGAATATGAAAGCATATATAGGACAGATAAAACCTACTTTAGGAAATGTAGAGAAAAATCTAAATATGATGTTAGAAGTAATAGATAAAGCTATAGCAGAAAAAAATGATATAGTAGTATTTCCAGAGCTTTCTTTAACTGGCTACTCATTGGAGGATATAGTTTTTGATGTAGCTATAAAAGAGGTACCAGATGTACTTTTAGAAAAAAGTAAGGAGATAAGCATAGTATTTGGAGCTGTTGAATTAGGAGAAGAGGAGTATCCATATAATTCAGCTTACTATTTAGAAGATGGAAAGGTAGTACATAAACATAGAAAAGTGTATCTTCCAACTTATGGAGCTTATTCAGAGGGAAGAAACTTTATGGCTGGAAATAAATTTAGAGCCTTTGATAGTAAGTTTGGAAGAATGGGAATACTAATCTGTGAGGACTTATGGCATCAATCAGCTCAATATATTTTAGCTCAAGATGGAGCAAAATATGTTTTTGTACTATTTAACTCTCCAGCAGTGGTAGGAAAGAGAAAAGAGGAGCTATCTGAAGGATGGAAAACAATAGTAAAAACTAATTCATTACTTAATGGAGTATATACAGTTGCTGTAAATAGAGCTGGTGTTGAAGATGGAACAACATTCTTTGGGAACTCATTTGTAGTAGCTCCAAATGGAGAGATAGTAGCAGAGGGAAAGTATTTAAAAGAGGATACTTTTACTTGTGAATTAAAAGCGGAAGAGATAAGAAGAGCAAGATTTAAAGCTCCAATGTTTAAAGCTGAAAATCTTAACTTAACTAAAAAAGAGATAGAGAGAATAGAGAGTAAAAAATTTAATGGATAGGAAAAGGAGGAGAGTATGATAAAGATATATAATACTCTAACTAGAAAGTTAGAGGAGTTTAAGCCAGTAAAAGAGGGACAGGTGTCGATGTATGTGTGTGGACCTACTGTATATAACTACATACATATAGGAAATGCTAGACCAGCTATATTTTTTGATACAGTAAGAAGATATTTTGAGTTTAGAGGATATAAAGTAAACTATGTTTCAAACTTTACAGATGTAGATGATAAGATAATAAAAAGAGCTAATGAAGAGGGAATAAGCTGTGAAGAGGTAGCAGAAAAATATATAAAAGCATACTTTGAAGATACAGCTAAAGTAAATTTAAAAGAAGAGGGAATGACAAGACCTAAGGCTACTGAACATATAGGTGGAATGATTAAAATAATTAAATCCCTTATAGAAAAAGGACATGCCTATGAATCTCAAGGAGATGTATATTTTGATGTAGAGTCATATAAAGATGAATATCTAGGATTATCACATCAAAATCTAGAGGATTTAAGAAGTGGAGCGAGAATAGAGATTAGTGAAATAAAGAAATCTCCATTAGATTTTGCTCTATGGAAAAAAGCAAAAGAGGGAGAACCAAGTTGGAACTCTCCTTGGGGACAAGGAAGACCTGGTTGGCACATAGAGTGCTCAGCAATGTCTCATAAATATTTAGGAGATACATTTGATATTCATGGAGGAGGACAAGATTTGATATTCCCACACCATGAAAATGAGATAGCTCAATCTAAGTGTGCTTGTGGAGGAGATTATGCTAGATATTGGATGCATAATGGATATATAAATGTAAATGGAGAGAAGATGTCTAAGTCATTAGGAAACTTCTTTTTACTTAGAGACGTATTAGAGCACTATGATGGAAGAGTTGTAAGACTATTTGTTTTAAGCTCTCACTATAGAAAGCCAATAGACTTTTCAGATGCTGAATTAACTCAAGCTAAGACCTCTTTAGAGAGAATAGAAAATGCAGTAATGAGAGGAAAGGAAGCTTTAACAAATGTAAAGGGAGAAGGAAGTTCTTGCTCAGAATTAAAGGAGCAACTAACAGTAGCAAAGGAAAAATTTATAGCTGCTATGGACGAGGATTTTAATACTTCAATGGGACTTGGAGCTATATTTGAATTAGTAAAAGAGTTAAATAAAGCTGTAGATATTCCTATAAATGAAGAGGGAGCAGAGGTAGTAAAAGAAACTGTTGAATATATTATAAATGTTATGGAAGAAGCTTTAGGAGTAAAATTAAAACTTGAAGTTGCAGTTGGAAATCTAACTTCAGAGCTTGTGGAGTTTATACTTGAACTTAGAAGAGAAGCTAGAGCTGAGAAAAATTGGGCTATGTCAGATAAGATAAGAGATAGATTAGCTGATATGGGAATAAAAATAAAAGATGGAAAGGATAAGACTACATGGTCAATGTAGATTTAAGAGAGACAAGTGGAGTTGTATTAGCTTATCTTGGGGATTCAATTTGGGAGCTTAATATAAGAAAATATTGGATTTCTAGAGGGTTAAATCTCCAAAATTTAAATAAAAGAGTAAAAGAGTGTGTAAATGCCAAAAGACAGAGTAAACTCTATAGAAAGATACTTCCTATGTTAGATGAAAAATATCAAATGTTAGGAAATAGATCTAAAAATGGAAATATAAAGAGTTTTCCTAAATCTTGTAGTGTTCAAGAGTATAGAGAGGCAACTGCCTTTGAAGCATTGATAGCAGGTTTTTATATAGATGGAAGAGAAGATTTGATAGAGATGGCAGTAAAAATGTGTATGGAGGAGAAGTGAGATGAAGTTTAAATTCCCAAGTATAGGTTTTAACAGAAGTTTAGGAATAGATTTAGGAACAGCTAATACTCTAGTTTATAGTAAAAAACATAGAAGAATAGTATTAAATGAACCATCTGTTGTAGCAGTTGAAAGAGAGAGTAGAAGAATACTAGCTGTTGGAAATGAAGCAAAAGAGATGTTGGGAAAAACACCTGATACAATAGTAGCAGTAAAACCTCTTAGTGAAGGAGTTATAGCTGACTATGATGTAACAGAGGCAATGATAAAGTACTTTATAAAAAAAGTGTTTGGTTCATATAGTTTCTTTATGCCAGAGATAATGATATGTGTTCCAATAGATGTAACAGGAGTAGAGAAAAGAGCTGTACTAGAAGCGGCAATTTCAGCTGGAGCAAAGAGAGCTTACTTAATAGAAGAGGCAAGAGCTGCTGCTTTAGGATCAGGAATGGATATCTCAGTTCCAGAGGGGAATATGATAATAGATATAGGAGGAGGTTCTACTGACGTAGCTGTTATCTCATTGGGAGGAACAGTAGTAAGTAAAACTATTAGAACAGCAGGAAATAACTTTGATGCTGATATTATCAAGTATGTAAAGAAAACTCACAATCTTTTAATAGGAGATAAAACTGCTGAGGAGATTAAAATAAAAATAGGAACTGCTCTTCCATTGGAAGAGGAAGAGGTTATGACTATAAAGGGAAGAGATTTGATTATGGGACTTCCAAAAACTGTAGAGATAACTTCAGAAGAGGTAAGAGAGGCAATAAATGATTCTTTAATGGAGATAGTAGAGTGTGTAAAATATGTTCTTGAGCAAACACCACCAGAACTTGCTTCAGATATAATAGATAAAGGAATGACAATGGCAGGTGGAGGTTCTCTTATTAGAAACTTCCCAGAGTTGATAGCTAAGCATACTAATCTAGCTGTAAAATTAGCAGAAAATCCTTTAGAAAGTGTAGTTAGAGGAGCAGGACTTGCGTTGGATCAGCTAAATGTTTTAAGACAGATAGAGAAGGCAGAAAGATAATGATAAAAGATATAATTTCCAATGAAGAGGTAAAAAGCTTTTTTAAAAATGAGTTGAAATTAAAAAAAGAAGCAGGAACATATCTTTTTTATGGAAGTGATATGAGTTTACTTATGGAGTTTGCTCTATATTTTACCAAAGGTTTATGTTGTGAAGTTTTAGATGGAGATTTCTGTGGAGAGTGTAGTAGCTGTAAAAGAATAGAAAAACTTGTATATAGTGATCTAGAAATATTAGATAATCCAGATGGAATAAAGGTAGATGAGGTAAGAGAATTAGCTTACAAATCTTCAGCAAGTTCCTATGAAGGTGGAAAAAAGGTTTTCATAATAAAAGATATTAGTAAAATGAAAAAAGAGGCAAGTAATGCTCTTTTAAAATTAATTGAGGAACCTAATAGAGGAAGTTTTTTTATACTTTTAAACAGTAATTTAAATATTTTGCCAACAGTAAGATCTAGAAGTATTTTAGTTAAAATAAAAAGAAAAAATGCCCAAGAATTAGAAGTAGATGAATTTACTTACTCTTTCTTTAGAGGAAATAGCGAAGATATAGAGAAGTTTAAGCTTATGGAGCTCAATTTAGAAAGTGGTTATTCTTACAGAGAGATAGGAAAAGCTGTTAAAAATTATGAGGAAACTAAAGAGTTGATTTATAAGATAGACATCTATAAAGCTATAAGAGATTTTGTAAATAATAGAAACTATTTAAAAGTACATGAAAAAATATATTTTGCTGAGGAGATAGTGAGAGCAACTTCTGATAGAAATATTTATAGGGAGATAGTGAGCTATTTTATAGATATCTTAGGTGATTTTTCAGGTTTAGAGGAGAGACTACTTATGAAGAGTATGCTTAGATTTCCTATAAATATGAGGGTATTTTTTATCAATCTATTTTTAGAGTTATAAAAATCTCATTTTGAAGTAATAACAATAAAATAAG
>DXSD01000050.1 GCA_019410665.1 Fusobacterium sp. | reverse complement strand
TATGTTAAAATAAATTTGAGGTTTTAGTACCTTGTAAAATTTAAGTAAGATAAAACAAACTATTTTAGTCAATTTGTTTTGAACTATGTTTTAGTACCTTGTAAAATTTAAGTAAGATAAAATCCCTTTCCATTTTCCTACTGCATTACTTCCGTTTTAGTACCTTGTAAAATTTAAGTAAGATAAAATTTGGACTGATGTAGGAAGTGATGACCCTAGTTTTAGTACCTTGTAAAATTTAAGTAAGATAAAATACAGAGGTTTCAGGAGAGAACTACATTTATGTTTTAGTACCTTGTAAAATTTAAGTAAGATAAAATTGTCCATTTTCATAATAGATAGCCAAGTTCGTTTTAGTACCTTGTAAAATTTAAGTAAGATAAAATTCTGCGTCTGATATTTCCTCTGATGTAGCCGTTTTAGTACCTTGTAAAATTTAAGTAAGATAAAATTAAAGATGAAGATATTAATTTAAAGAAATTGTTTTAGTACCTTGTAAAATTTAAGTAAGATAAAATGAAAAAGAGCAACGACAAAGTAAAGGGATAGTTTTAGTACCTTGTAAAATTTAAGTAAGATAAAATTAATAAAATATAATTTTAATATCACACCAGGTTTTAGTACCTTGTAAAATTTAAGTAAGATAAAATAAACTTTGTTATTTATGCACTATTTGGTGTGTTTTAGTACCTTGTAAAATTTAAGTAAGATAAAATATAACCTGTCATTATGTTGTAGTTATTCAAGTTTTAGTACCTTGTAAAATTTAAGTAAGATAAAATTTTGCCCACAGGCAAGTTGGCCACAGTAATGTTTTAGTACCTTGTAAAATTTAAGTAAGATAAAATTTACCATGTTTTTGCCTCCATATTATTTATGTTTTAGTACCCTTGTAAAATTTAAGTAAAATAAAAAGGAAAAACCTTACTTATCTAAATAAAGTTTTTCCTCTCAAATCTATCTCAATTAAATTTTATCTACCAATTCCCTATCCCAAATCCAAAACCTTCGCTTCTACTCTTTGTTTTAGAAGTTGTAACAGTATTAGTTACCATTCCCTCAGATGTAAAATTCGTTGTAGACACACTTTGGCTATTTGTTTTAGAAGTCGTATTTATAAACTCCTTTCCTGCACCAAAGTTTGTTTCATTATATATAGCTGAAGCTACAAGAACATCTAATAAGAAAGCTGTCTTTTCTGCTGTTGTTTTCTCTTTTTTTGGTTCTGTATTTGTACATCCTATAAGTAATAAAAAAGAAAGAGATAATATTCCTAACTTAATAATTTTTTTCATAAGATCACTCCTCATACAAATATTATTTATTATACAATATTTTATACAAGCTGTCAATTTTTTTATTTTAAATTATTATGAAATTATTTTTTTATTTAGTTATTCCATACTCCCATGATAAAATTCCACCAAATTCATAGATACTATTATATCCTAATACAGCTAATTTACTTGCTGCCTGTTTACTTCTATTTCCACTACGACAGTAGACAAGTATTGTTTGGTTCTTATCTGTAAGAGCTTTTATCTCTTGATGACCTATCTCTTCATTAGGAATATTTATTGCTCCTTTTATATGTCCTTTATTGTATTCACTCTCAGTTCTAACATCTAAGATTACATGCCCATTTGATTTTTCCATCATCTCTTTGGCTTTTTCTTGTGATATTATTTGATATGATAATCCCTCTTTTTCTATATTATATTGAAATACATTAAGCATGGTTCCTCCTTTAAAATTGAAAGTTGATGTTTTTACTCAAGAATTATATCATTTTATTCTTTTTTTTTCAACATCTAATCTTCATTTTCCAACTCTAAAAGGAATACCTTCTTATCTAAACCACCAGCATAACCTACTAATTTTTTATTTGAACCAATAACTCTATGACAAGGGACAACAATAGGAAGAGGATTTTTATTATTAGCCATTCCCACAGCTCTACTTCCCTTGGGATTATTAACTATAATAGCTATATCTTTATAGCTTCTTTTCTCTCCATAAGGAATTTCCAAAAGAGCATTCCAAACTTTCTTTTGAAATTCAGTTCCATAGAATCTCAATGGTATGCTAAACTCTTTTCTCCTTTTTTCAAAATACTCATTAAGTTCAGTTTTACATTTAAGTAGAAACTTTGTTTCTTTTTCTATAACTTCATTAAGAATAGGAGAAAAACTTATCTCTACTAAATGGTTATCCTCTTCAATTAAATATAACTCTCCAATTGGAGAGTTATACCTTAACAAATATCTCACTAAAAAACTACCTCATCTCTAGAGATAATAAATTCTACCCTTCTATTTTTAGCTCTTCCTTCCTCTGTTTTATTAGTAGCTACCGGATTTTGTTTCCCATGTCCCTCTATTGAAATATTATTTTTATTTACTCCTTTAGTTACTAAGTAATTTTTAATAGAGTTAGCTCTTTTTAAAGAAAGATTATAGTTATACTGTTCTGTTCCAATAAAATCAGTATGTCCATCTATTTTTAATTTTATATCTCTATTCTCTTTTAAAGCTTTAGCTAACCCATCTAAACTATCCTTCACACTATTTTTTACTGAGTAACTATCAAAATCAAATAGTATATCTTCTGACATAGAGAGAATTAAATTTCCATTCTCCTTTCTTATCACTACCCCTTGCTCATTGAATACAATTATATCTTCTAGTGGTTTTTGCTCTACTTCTACATCTTCTAATACATATTGAGGAGCACTCTCAATAATTGTTATCTCTTTAAGATTTCCCTCAGTAGATGTACAGCCTGTAAGTAACACTCCCATAATTCCTAAACTAAATAAAATTTTCTTCATGTTTCACCTCTTCTAAAATATTACAAACATTATGTTTTCATCAGGTCTTTGCTCATTTTTCTTATTGTTAGGTTTCTCTACTACCCAATCAAAAAGAAATTTAGCATGTTCTTCAGTTGTTCTTATACATTTTCTAGTTCCAGTAAAAGTTCCCAATGTTTTTTCCTTCTGTTTCATAAAAAACTCTTTGTTTATCTCTTCATCATAGTTAATTGGTGTCCCATGTAAATATCCTCCACCAGAAAATCTTATAGCATATCTCGCATACCCTTCTCTATCTCCTGTTTCACTATTATATGGCATAATATATTTTGCCATAGGAGCTATAAAGAATCCCTTTGGTGTTTCAAAACCTAATTTACTCTCAATTCCAGTTTTACTATATACATAAGAGATAATCTCCCACTTATTATCACTATTTTTTTCAAAAATCATCATATTTTGATTTGCTACATCAATAGCAACTACCTTAGAAAAACTCTTAGCCACCTTAGGATTTCTAGAAAGTGATGAGTTAGGTATAATCAATTCTTCTGGAATACTTGCAACTTTTATTTTAGAAGTTTTCTCTCCTTTTTCTATTATTGAAAGTATTGATCTATCTGGAATATATATCTCTTCATTATCTATAACAGAATTTGCTACACTACTTTGATCTAAAGTTGTTCCATACTTATCTTTTTCTCTTTTGAAATTTTGGTTATTTGGATTAGGAATATAAGAGTTTGTACTTACAATCTCTCTTCCTAACTCTCTTTCACTAGCAATAAAGTTCTCTAACTCCTCAATCTTATCTAAAGCTTTTTGGAATCTAAACCCTCTTTTTCTCACAAGATTAGCAGATATATATCCTTTATTCCCTTGAGAATCCTCTACATAATACCATGAGTTTCCATAATATAATACTTTCTTTAAAGCTTTTAACTTAGTATCATAATTGTATTTCCCTATAATTTTTCCCTTTGTATTTGGGAACTCTCTCATATTGGCAACTCTTGCTCTTACGAACACATAGTCCAAAACTTCTGGGTGTTCATTATATTTTTCATTTACAATTATATTTTCAGGAATTTTATTATCATATACAGCTACTGTCGACCATTCCTCTTGTCCTTTAAATGCTAACAATGTAGTTATTATAAAAAAGTGGCAAAATAAAATTTTTAAATATCTCATATCTTCTCCTATTTTCTTTGTTTCTTTATGTATAATTGTAACATCTTAATAGCTACTATTCAAGTAAAATAAATTTAAAAAAGGATTTTTTTATTTTAGGTAGAATATATTACATGTAGGGGGGATTTTATGTGTGAAAAAATTTTTATTAATGAAGATTTAAAAAATAAGATAGCAATTTTTGGAGCTCTTACTAGGGAAGAGATAGAAAAAATTTTAGAGTATGTGCAAAGAGAAAGATACTCAAAGGGAGAAAAGATATTTTCTCAAAACTCTTCTCCAGAGGGAATATATATTCTAGAAGAGGGGGAAACCTCTGTGATATGTCATCACAACAATAAAGATTATACTTTAAAGAACTATTATCCTGGTGACTCTTTTGGACAGATTGCCTTTTTAGGTATCACATCTAATTTAGGAGATTGTGTAGCTTTAAATGAGGTTACTCTTCTAAAAATATCAAAATTTTCCTTTCATAAACTTTCAAAGGTAGATCACCTACTTTTTATTAAGTTTCTTCTAAATATAACTAGGGAGATTTGTAGATATAACTGTTTTCTTACAAATAAATTTATTGAAAAATCAGAAGTAGATATTGTATAATTAAGATATAGAAATTTAAAATGTTGGAGGTTTATAATGAAAAAGTATTTATGTGAAGTTTGTGGCTATATTTATGATCCTACTATTGGAGATCCTGAGCATGGTATTCCTGCTGGAACTCCTTTTGAAAAACTACCTGAAGATTGGTTCTGTCCACCTTGTGGAGTTTCAAAAGATCATTTTTCTCCAGTAGTTGAACACAATACAGCTGATAAAGATCTATATATCTGCGAGGTTTGTGGTTATGTTTATGATCCTGCTGTTGGAGATCCTGAGCATGGTATCCCTGCTGGAACTTCCTTTGCTGAAGTAGCAGAAGATTGGGTTTGTCCTCCTTGTGGAGCTGGAAAAGATCATTTCTCTAAAATGAAATTTTAATTAAAATAAAAGAAAACTAAGAATTGTTCTAAGAAGGGACTCTTGCAAATTCTTAAATTGCAAAAGTCTCTTCTTTTTATAACTTACACAATTCTTTAAGTTTTCTTTAATTAATGGTTTATCTAAATAATTACTAATATCTTAATCTATAATAGAGATTTCCTATACTTTCCCATACCCAAGTTTGAAATTTTAAGAAATTATAGTATTTTGGTATGTAATAAAAACTGTTCTCCTTCTCTCTTGAAGCTAAAAAATTACATGGTGCTGGTATTATCTCTACTCCCTCTAAATATTTTTCAAAAACATAGACACTTCTTTTCATATGAGATGCAGAAGTTATTAAAACTACGCTTTTTTGCTCATTCTTCTCTAAATATTCCTTTATGAAAAGAGCATTTTCTCCAGTATTTCTACTCTCCTCCTCCATAATTATATCTTCAGGATTAACTCCTAAAGCTACTAACTCCTTAGCATAAACAGAACTCTCACTCTCTTGATTTTGAAGAGGAGATCCACCAGAAATATATATTTTCTTAGGATATTTTCTATAATATTCAGCAGTTTTCATAATTCTAACTGAGGGGTTCAATCCAGGAATATTTCCCTCTCCAGTAGTAGTAATTATTCCTCCACCTAAAAGAACATAAGCTTGTCCCTTCTCCAAACTCTCATCAGAGATAACAGAATAGGTATTTTCTAATTTATATAGTCTTTTATCAATAAACACATCACTAGAAGCCATGTATAAAAATATTCCAATTATAATTAACAACAATCCTGATTTTTTTCTCTTTTTAAAAAGATTCCCCAAACCTATAAATATCAAAATAATAATTATTGGTAAAGGAGATAGTAAAGTTAAAGATATAATTTTCTCTATTATAAACATAATACCCCCTGTTTTAGAAAAAAAGCTACCTAAAAAGGTAGCTCTTCAATTTTATAACTCAATTATATAATAATATTAAAAAAAAATCAAGATAGATCCCTCTAAAACTCATCCCAACCTTCAACTGATGAACTCATATTATAACTTGTAACTGTTCCTTCAAAGAAGTTAGCTTTAACATTTCCCTCTCCCTCAGTATCTGCAAATCTTTCTAAGTGCTTGTAAGGATTTTTATCATAACCGTCATATAATGGCTTTAGTCCAATTCCTTTTAATCTCTCATTAGCCAGCCACTTTGTATAAGCTTCTGTTGTTTTCTCTGTTATTCCTAAAATATTTCCACCTATTATATGGTTTGTCCAAGCAATCTCTTGCTCAACAGCTCTCTCAAACATCTCATAAATACTCTTTTTATCAAAGAAATCAGGATTTTCACTCTCAATTTCCTTTATCATCTGTTGGAAGATAACCACATGAGATAGCTCATCTCTATTGATTAATTTTATTATATCTGAAGTTCCCATCATTTTATTTCTACTAGCTAA
Organism: Fusobacterium sp.; assembly: GCA_019410665.1. Taxonomy (GTDB): domain Bacteria; phylum Fusobacteriota; class Fusobacteriia; order Fusobacteriales; family Fusobacteriaceae; genus Fusobacterium_A. Next base: position 8,186 of record DXSD01000050.1, on the reverse strand, counting down.
CAGATAGAAAAAATTAAATCCGTTATAGAAATATATAGCCTCTAATAAGTAGTCAGCTATTATTACCTTAGCAAAGTTATCATCTTCTGGTCTATCTAAAAAACTTTGATATATTTCAGCTATATATCTATTTCTTTCAAATAGGATTTTATCCTCTCTCCACTTATCATAGATATAGTTTCTAGTCTCTTTAGGTAAGATAGATTCTATAATATATTGATAAGATTGTGAATGTATAGCTTCTTGGAAAGTTTGAATTGAAAGTATAAGATTTATCTCTGGAGCTGTTATGTAGTCAGAGATATTTGGAATATTATTCGTTTGAATACTATCTAGAAAAATTAAAAATGAAAGTATTCCATCGTAAGCCTCTTTTTCATAACTAGTAAGATTATTGTAATCTACTCTATCTTGAGTTAAATCTATTTTTTCTGGAATCCAAAAGTTTCCCATCATAGTTCTATAGAGATGGTTAGCCCAAACATATTTAACATTGTTCAAATTAAATATATTGGTACTATTTCCCTTTATAATCTTTCTTTCATTGAGAGTATCTATCCCTTTAGGATTAAAAAGTTTTTTTCTATCCACTACAACTTTCACACTCCTCTTTATCCTTAGCTATATTTGTATTTTTCTGTATTGTTCTAATATAGTAAATAGATTTACATCCCTCTTTCCAAGCTGTTAGATAAGTGTCATAAATATCCTTAGCACGAATATTTTTATTCAGATCAAATAGTAACTCCATAGACACCCCTTGAGTTATCCATTTTCCTATTCTACTCATCATCTTTACATAGAGTTTAGGATCTACATTTTTAAACTCTGGATAAAACCAAGCTCTATCCTTTAAATACTTTACCACTCTTGGTACAGCTCCCTTTTGATTTTTCTCTATAAAAAATCTTGAAAAAGTAGGATTTACAGAGGCTGTAGCTCCCATAAGTAGAGATGTAGAAGTATTAGGAGCAACAGCAGAAAGCTCTCCATTACGAAGTCCATACTCCTTTACTAAATCAAAAACCCCACTCCATCTACTAGCAAGTTTTGAATTATTTTCATACCAAACTCTATCTTTTTGGAAAAATATTCCTCTCTCCCACATAGAACCTTTAAAATTAGGATAAGCTCCTCTATCTTTTGCAAGTAGGGCTGAAGCTTTTAGTGTATAGAGAGCTATCTCTTCATATAGGTTATCTATCTCCTCTAAAGATTCTTCATATATCATAAACTCTCTAGCCATATAATCAGCAAGTCCCATTGTTCCTACACCTATTGTTCTATATTTATTATTGTGTCTATCTGATTCTAAGATTGGAGTTTCTGTTAAATCTATTGTGTTATCTAGTATTCTTACTGCTATCTCTGTAATCTCTTCAAGCTCCTCTCTAGTAACTTCAGCTAAATTTATAGATACGAGGTTACAAGTATGCACCATACCTAAGTCAACCTTTCTTAACCCCTCATTCTCTTGTGAGTATTCACTATAATTCTTACTAGGAGAAAAGTTAGAAAAACTCTCCATACAAAGATTTCCATTTCCTATCATTCCCATATGCTGATTGTGATTCATCCTATTGGCACTGTCTTTAAAAAAGATATATGGCATTCCTGTCTCTATTTGTACCTTCATAATCTCTTTAAATAGATCTCTAGCTCTTACTCTCTTCTTCAAAGTAAGCTCTTCATCCACCTCTATTTTTAAATAACTCTTTTCAAACTCTATTCCATATAGCTCACAAAGTTCAAAACCATACTTCATTCTAATCTCATAGGGATCTACTAAGGTCCACATCTCATCTTTTTCAACTCTTCTCATGAAAATATCTGAAACAACTACTTGTGGATATATATCATAAGCCTTTGTTCTCTGGTCTCCATTCTCTGTTTGGAGCTCTAAAAATTTTTCAATATCCAAATGCCAAGTATCAAGTGCTACAGTTACAGCTCCAGCACGTCTTCCCTGTTGATTTACCGCCACAGCAGTATCATTTATTATTCTTATCCAAGGAACTACTCCACCACTAGCATTATAGTATCCATTGACCATAGAGTTTTTAGCTCTAATACGAGAGATATTTACTCCTACTCCTCCACCATTTTTACTTATCTTAGCTATTGTATCTATATTGTAGAAGATGGATTCTATATTATCATCAATAGCTGTGATAAAACATGAAGATAGATTTCCTCTCGGTATTCTTAAATTTGCAAGTATAGGAGTAGCTAAAGATATTTTTTTAAGAGATAGAGCATCATAAAATCTTTTTGCAATCTCCACTCTGCTCTCCTCGTTAATAGCTAAAAGCATAGCTATACACATAAATACCTCTTGAGGCAACTCATAGGTATTTCCAAGATATTTGATAAGATATCTATTGACTAACATATTAGCTCCAGCATAGTCATATAACATATCCCTTTCTGGAACAATGTACTCTCCTAACTCTCTTATCTCCTCTTCACTATACTCTCCTAATCTTTTATCATAGATATTTTTTTCTACTAACTCTTGAATAGTTTGTAAAAACTTTCCATAGGAAAATCCTCTTTTATGAAAAACCTCTCTCTCAGTTTCCATCATAAGAAGTCTTCCTGCAACATATGTCCAATCTGACTCTTCAAAACTAACCATACTAACAGCTTGTGTTATAAGGGAAGCTTGTATTTTTTTAGTAGTAATCCCCTCTTGGTAGATAGCATCTATGTGACTTTCAAGTTCAACCATATTCACATCTAAATTCTCACAAGCTTTAATAAGTTTCTCTCTTATCTTTTTTATATCTAATTCCTCTTTTATCCCAGCTCTATTAACTACCCACTTCATTATAGAACCTCTAAAAATTGTTCCATTGTATATACTTTTCCATCTTTTTCTACAACTGGAGCTGACATTATCCTAGCTTTACTCGCTACCATCATAAGAGTTTTTAAATCTTCTATATACTCATAATCAACTTGTTTCTCATCTAAAATATTTTTTAAATTTTTACATTTACTACAATCAGCTTTTCCATAAACCTTTATCATAATTTTCCTCCTGATACAATATATATTGCTTTTCATTTTTTAATTTACTACATATAGTATTATGACATAAAAGGTATATTTTTTCAAGTATTTTTTACTTGAAAAGTGGAGTATATTTTATATGTAACTATCCAGGTAGAAATCAACTAAAGAAAATTCAAAGAATTGTGTAATTTAATCAACTTCTTGGAATATGGAACAATTCTTAGTTTTCTTCTTAAGATGTGAAATACCTAAGTAGTTACAATTTATACAAAAAAAAGGAAGGTACAATTTAAAAAATTGTACCAACCTCTCTGTTAAAATTATCTCATATTCTCTTTATTGAATTTTTTAACAATAGCTAAAACCTCATCAGGAGTTTTTTGAGCCATTACCTCTTCAACTAAAGCTTCACATTTAGCTTTATCTAAAGACATGATATTTTTCTTAATTCTAGGTACAGATATAGCTGACATAGAGAAAGCATCTAATCCCATTCCAAATAGAATAGCAGTTGCATTTTCATCTCCAGCAAACTCTCCACACATAGAGATAGTTATTCCAGCTTCATGTGCTCCTTTAATAGCCATTCTTATAGCTTCTAAAACTGTTGGGTTATATGTGTTGTATAGGTGAGAAATATTTTCATTTCCTCTATCAACAGCTAAAGTATATTGAGTTAAGTCGTTAGTTCCTATTGAGAAGAAATCTACCTCTTCAGCAAAACTTCTAGCTCTAAAAGCAACTGCTGGAGTTTCAACCATTATTCCAAGAGCTATATTCTCATCAAATTTAGCTCCCTCTTCTCTTAACTCTGCTTTACACTCTTCAAGTATAGCTCTAGCTCTTCTTATCTCTGTAATATCCATGATCATAGGTAACATTATTTTTATATATCCAAAAGCTGATGCTCTTAATAATGCTCTAAATTGAGTTTTTAATATTTCAGGTCTATCTAAACAAACTCTGATCGCTCTCCATCCAAGGAAAGGGTTCTCCTCTTTTGGTAATTGCATATATGGAAGTGACTTATCTCCTCCAATATCCATAGTTCTTATAGTTACAGGTTTTCCTTCCATTTTCTCAGCAACTATTTTATAAGCTTCAAATTGCTCCTCTTCAGTTGGGAATCTATCATTATTCATGAATAGGAACTCTGTTCTATATAATCCTATTCCTTTAGCTCCGTTTCTTAATACTCCCTCTATATCTTTTGGTGAACCAATGTTAGCCCATGCTCCAACTTTTACACCATCTTTTGATATAGCTTCTTGATCTTTTAATTGTTTTAATAGCTCCTTCTCTTCAAAGAACTTAGCTCTCTTCTCTTCATATTTAGCTATTTCCTCTTCAGTTGGATTAATTATAATATCCCCTTTTAATGCGTCTACTATAACAGTATCTCCACTTTTAACTTCTGAACAGATGTTTCCTGTTCCTACTACAGCTGGTAACTCTAAAGATCTAGCCATAATTGATGAGTGAGCTGTTTTTCCTCCAATTTCAGTTACAAAAGCTACTACATTTTGTAAATCTATTTGAGCTGTATCTGATGGAGTTAAGTCTTTAGCAGCTATTACTGTATTAGGTGGTAATGACCCTAAATCTAATATCTCTACCCCTGCTGTATTGTATAGCCATCTTTTTCCAATATCTCTAAGGTCTGCTGCTCTCTCTCTCAAATACTCATCTTCTAGATTAGCAAGCATTTCACAATAGTCATCTATTCCTCTTTGTAAAGCTGCTTCAGCACAAATCTCCTCATCGTCTATAATATCTACAACTTCATCAAATAGATCTTCATCTTCTAATAAAGTGATGTGCCCATCAAATATAGCTGCTTTATCCTCTCCTAATTTTTGTGCTGTTTTCTCTCTGATTCTTAATAGTTGCTCTTTTGACTTTTCTCTACCATTTAGTAATCTCTCTTTTTCACAATCAGAATCACATTTTCTTTTTTCATCAATTACTAATTCACTCTCTTGATATAAAAATATTTTTCCTATTGCTACCCCTGGTGATGCTTCAATACCCTTAACTATCTTACTCATATTTTTTCCCTCACAATCATTATTTTTTCTCATAAAAAAGAAGGTACCTAACCAGTACCTTCAATAAAATTAGTCCTTTAAGTTTGCTAGAAGGTCTCCTAATTTTTCAACTGCCTCAGCTTCGTCAGCTCCTTCAGCATATACAGTTACCTTAGTTCCTTTTTTTATTCCTAATGAAAGTAGTTTTAATAGAGAAGTTCCTTTTACTCTCTTTCCAGCTTCATTTTCAACCTCTATTTGAGAAGAAAAAGTTTTAGCTAAGCTTACAAACTCATTTCCTGGTCTAGTGTGTAATCCAGTTTCATTTGTGATTTCAACAGTTTTACTTGTCATGTTTCTTCCACCCTCTCTTAATTTATGTTTAAAAAATTCTCTTATTATCCATAGATTACTTCATTTTCCCAATTTTGTCAATATTTTTTAATAATCCACACTAATTATTTGTTGTTTTGTTCTATTTCAATTGACATTGTAATTATAATGGTATATGATAAAATTATAATTTTTTAGCTTGGTGGTGAATTTTATGGATTTAAATACTTTAAAAGAAAATGCTAAAGTAAAGATGAAAGGGTTTTGTAACATTTGTAAAGTATGTGATGGAGTGTGGTGTGCTGGTAAGGTGCCAGGAATGGGAGGTACTGGTAGTGGTTCATCTTTTAAAATAAATTATGAAAAATTAAAAGAGATAAAATTAGTTTTAAGAACAATACACAAGGCAACTGAACCTAAAACTCAATTTGAGATTTTTGGAAAAAAGTTACAACTACCTGTATTGGGAGCTCCAATAACTGGAACTAAGTTTAATATGGGTGGAGGAGTTACTGAAGAGGAGTATTGTGAAGATATAATTCAAGGATCTCTTGAGGCTGGAACTATAGGAATGATTGGTGATACTGGAGATCCTACTTGCTATGAATTTGGGCTCAAAGCTATAAAAAATGCTGGTGGATTAGGGATAGCAATTATTAAACCTAGAAGTAATGAGGAGATTATAAAGAGAATAAAGATGGCTGAAGAAGCTGGGGCTATTGCTGTTGGAGTAGATTTAGATGGAGCTGGACTTGTGACTATGAAACTTTTTGGACAACCTGTTGGTCCTAAATCAGTAGATGATTTAAAAGAGCTTGTAAATTCTACTAATTTACCTTTTATAGCTAAGGGAATTATGAGTGTAGATGAAGCTTTGGCCTGTGTAGAAGCTGGAGTAGATACTATTGTTGTTTCTAACCACGGGGGAAGAGTTTTAGACCATTGTCAAGCTAGTTGTGAGGTTTTGGAAGATATAGTAAAAGCTGTTGGAGATAAAATAACTGTATTAGCTGACGGTTCTGTAAGAGAGGGAGTAGATGTTTTAAAATATCTAGCTCTTGGTGCTAAGGGAGTTTTAGTAGGAAGACCTCTTATCTGGGGATCTATTGGAGGTAGAAAAGATGGAGTAGTTACTATAATGAATACCCTAAAAAATCAACTTACTCAAGCTATGATACTTACAGGAAGCGAAGATGTAAAAAATATTTCAAGCAAGATAATTGTTAAATAGTGGAGGAATGATGCTAGATAAAATTATGATAATTAATACTGGAGGAACTATTGGTATGGTTCATAGTGACGAAAATGATCCCAATAGCCCTCTTAGACCTGCTAATGACTGGCATGAAATCACAAAGGAACATCCTATACTCAATAAATACTCTACTGACTATTATCAGTTTGATCCTTTAATAGATTCATCTGATATGTCACCTGAAATTTGGAAGGATATAGCTAAGTTCATATCTAAAAATTATGATAAGTATAGAGGTTTTGTAATTTTACATGGAACAGATACTATGGCTTTTACTGCTTCTGCTCTATCTTTTATGTTAAAGAATTTAAATAAACCTGTTGTATTAACTGGTTCTCAAGTTCCTTTACAATTTTCAAGAAGTGATGCATTACAAAACCTTATTACAGCCATTCATATAGCTGGTAATGAACTATATGGAGTTAAACTTATTCCAGAAGTTTGTATATTTTTTAGAGATACACTTCTCAGAGGAAATCGTTCAAGAAAGATAGATGCCACTAACTACTTTGGTTTTTCCTCTCCTAACTACCCAGCTATTGCAGAAGTAGGAGCAGATATTAGGGTTATAAAAGATAGAATTCTTTCTCCTTCAAAAGAGAAATTCTATATTGACCCTGTTATTAATAGTGAAGTAGTAGTTTTAGAACTTTTCCCAGGTTTAAAACCAAATTACCTAAAAAGTATTTTTGAAAACAACAGTATTAAAGGGGTTATCTTAAAAACTTTTGGTAATGGAAATGCTCCTACTAACAAGGAGTTTTTGGAAGTATTAGAATACATCTCTTCTAAAGGAATAGTAATTGTTGACATCACTCAATGTACTAGAGGTTTTGTAAAGATGGGACTTTATGAAGCTAGTGCTAAACTTACTGATGTGGGAGTAATAAGTGGAGTAGATTTAACTCCTGAAGCTGCTGTTACAAAACTTATGTATCTTCTTGGGAAAAATCTTCCTATTGAAGAGGTTAAAAGACTTATGCAAATAGATATGTGTGGAGAGCAAACTATCAGTCAGTATGACTTTATTTCTCAAGAGTTCAAAAAAGAAAAGCAAGATTTTTTTGAATATAAAGTTGATATTCCAGATTCTTTAAAGAAGGAGGATCTAATTGAGGCAGTAGTAAGAATAAAAAATATAGTTAGAGAAGATTTAGAAAGGGAGTTGAATATCTCAGTTACTATTGAGGGGGAAAATGATATTTCTAGTGAATCTCTAAAAATTAATAACTACATTAGTAAAGTTCTTCCTAAGGAGAAGAGAAATTTCCACGCTATTTTCAACCATACAATTAAGTCTATTATTGATAAAAATAGTAAATTAAAAATAAAAGTTCAAAGTAATGTAAAAATATCTATTGAAGCTATAAAATTTTCAATCTTTTCTGAATATTTAAAATAAAAATATTTTTTTACTTAGGGTAGTATGTGATTATTTTTTTCACAACTACCCTTTTTATTTTATATCTATATAAACTTTATGGTTATTTTTTTATCTTTCATTTTTTAGTTTTATATTTTTTAAAAATATTTTTTTATTTTGTGATCTATTT
>DXSD01000005.1 GCA_019410665.1 Fusobacterium sp. | reverse complement strand
ATGAGCTTTTAGAGAAATATGAATTAACAGCAGCTAAATTAGTAGCTATGGTTAAGGAAAATATGTAATATAAATAACATTGGGAGGGCTGGCACTAAAACTCCTTTAGGTCAGTCCTCATATTTTATTTAATAAGTTTAGGATGAGGTGGCTATGAATAACTTTAATTTGATAAAAGCGGAAAAAAAAATAGTAAAAAGTAAGATACAGATAAAAAAAGTGACATTTATATTAAATATTTTATCTTTTATCATCTTAAATTTTTTCTTGGCTTTTTTTATTAATACTCAAGCAATAGATAAGAAAGTGGAAAGGGAATATTTTTTCACAGCAGATTTCCAAAATAATATATCTGATAGTGAAAAGGAAAAAACAGAGATAGAAGTATTAAAATTAGATGGTGTTAGACAGGTAAGATATGTTTCTAAAGAAGAGGCATTTCAAAAATTACAGTATCAATTGGATGTAGCTATCCCAAGGGGAGAAAATCCTCTATCAGATAGTATAATAGTATATTTTAATGAACCTGAAGATATAGAAAAAATACAAGTAAATTTAGAAAATAATCAAAATATTAAAGAAGTCTTTGTAGATGCTGAATATATAAATTATAAAGAGAGTCAATTGAGATTTTATAAAATGGTATCAGTGGGAATTTTTATAGGATGTATTTTACCACTTTTAGGAATAGTGTATTATATATTTTATAGTGCAGTATCAATTGACTATATGAATAATATAGGATTGATAAAAGATGATAATCACAATAGAAGTAGAGCTAAGAAAGTTAATTTATTACCTTTCACAGCTAGTTCAATTATTGGAACTTTAATATTTTTTAATGTATATAATTATTTTAGAAATAGTTTTCTTTTAATTAGTAATAAGTATCTTTTATTAGGATTGAAGGAGATAGTTCTAATCCAAATTGCAATAATATTTATTATTAATCTTTTAATCTGGTTAAAGCCTATAAAGATAGGGGTGTTCAAGTGGATAGAAGATGGAAAAAAATAATTTTATTTTTAATAATAAGCACTCTTTCTTTTACAGATTCTGTTACTGATATGGAGGCAAGAATTAAAAAGATTGAAAGAGAGATAGCACAAAAAAATTCAAGAATTAAAAATATAGATGCACAAACTCAGAAGATAGAAAAACAGATATTAGAAACAGAGAGAGATATTTTAGAAATTGCTAAAGATAGAGAGAAAATTTTAAATGATATAAAAACAGTTTCTAAAAATATAGATTATGGAAGTCAAAATCTCAATATAACTTCCAGTGAGTTAGATAGGAAAAAATTGGAATTTAAAGCTAAGATAATAGCTTGGAATAGATATTCTAAAGAGAGAGAAGAGAGTTTAATAGAGGATGCTCTTTTAAAGAAAAACTTTAAAAATCTTCTTTATGGAGATTTAAAGAAAATGGAGCATATAAAGAGTGTGCAAAGTGATATTCAGAAAGTAAAAGCAAATATTGAAAGTGAAAAAGCAAAACTTTCAACTCTTAGAAATAAATTGGCACTTAACCTTAAGAAGATGGACAGTAAAAAAGCTCAACAAAATAGACTGATAGCACAATTAAATAGAGAAAAAACTGGACATGTGAAGAGTATAAGCAAACTTCAACAGGAGAAAGAGAGAATAGAGAAAAAGATAAAAGAGATAATTGTAGCTAGAACAAAAACTGATAAGAAAATAGTTAATCAATCTCAAGCTTATTCAAAACTTGGAAAAGTTATAAAGCCAGTAGCTGGAAATATTGTTGTTAGATTTAATCAGAAAAAGCAACAAGAGGTAACAAGTAATGGTATAGAGATTCAAGCTAGAATGGGAGCTAAGATTTTATCTTCAGCTAAGGGAAAAGTTATATATGCTGATGTTTTCCAAGGACTAGGAAAAGTTGTAATGATTGACTATGGATACAATATGATAGGAGTATATGGAAATCTGATATCTACTAAGGTGAAACTTAATCAACAGATACAACAAGGAGCAGAGATTGGAATTTTAGGATTATCTGTTGAGGGAAAACCAAATCTTTATTATGAATTGAGATTTAACTTGAAACCAATTGATCCTGTTCCAATGTTTAAGTAGCTTGGAGGAAAAGATGAAAAAAGTTTTTATAATATATAATCCAGATAAGGAAGTAGCCTTAGAGTTATATAAAAAAAGTATAGAGTATTTTCAAGAGAAAAAAATAGAAGTTGTAGATAAGGTAAGTAAAGCAGACTTTGGAGTTGTAATAGGTGGAGATGGAACTTTACTAAGAGCTTTTAGAAATTTCATATTTAAAAAAAATATCTATGTAATAGCTATTAATGCTGGAAGCTTAGGATTTTTAACAGAGATAAAAAAGGAAAAGATGTTAGAAGAGTATGATAATTTTTTAGCTGGGAAATTTAAATATGAAAAAAGACATGTATTAGAAGTAGAGATAGCTGGGAAGTTATACTATGCTCTTAATGAAGTGGTTTTATCCAAAGCAGGAATTACTTCTAGAGTTTTAAGAGTAAATTTTAAAACAAATGGAGAGTATATGTGTACTTATAAAGGAGATGGGGTAATAGTAGCTACTCCTACAGGATCTACAGCTTACTCTATGTCAGCAGGAGGTCCTATACTAAAACCAGATATGAAGGCTATTGTAATAACTCCACTAGCTCCACATAATCTCAATGCTCGTCCTATTGTAATAGGTGGAGATGAGAGAATAGAGATGAAAATTGAAGATGAAAAAAGAATGGGACAGCTTATAATAGATGGTCAAACTAATAAAAGAGTAGATAGTTTAGAAATAGTAAGAATTGACTATTCAAAATATACATTAAATCTTGTGATACCTAAAGATAGAAATTATTATAGTGTATTGAGAGAAAAACTAAAGTGGGGAGATAATCTATGTTAAGAGAACTGAAAATTGAGAATTTAGCTATAATAGATGAGCTTGATTTAGAGTTTGAAGATGGTTTTATTGTTCTTACTGGAGAAACTGGTGCTGGAAAATCTATAATACTTAGTGGGATAAACTTACTCATTGGAGAGAAAGCTACTACTGATATGATTAGAACAGGAGAAAAGACTCTTTTAGCTCAAGGAGTTTTTGAAATAAATGATGAGCAAAAAGAGGAATTGGCAAATAGATTTGAAATAGATGTTGAGGACAATGAAGTAATAGTTAGAAGAACTTTAGATATCAATGGAAAAGGAAAGGTTTTTGTCAATGGAATAAGAGTATCATTAGCTAATCTTAAAGAGATTATGGGAACTCTTGTAGATATAGTTGGACAACACTCTCACCAAATGTTACTAAATAAGAGTAATCATATAAAGCTTTTAGATAAGTTTTTAGGAGAAGAGGGAAAAGTACTTTTAAACAGAAGTGGTAAACTATATAGTAGGTATAAAGAGATAGATAATAAAATAGAAACTATTGAGAAAAATAGAAAAGAAGCTATTGAGAAAAGAGAGTTTTATGAATTTCAATTGGCAGAGATAGAGAAGGTAAATCCTAAAAAAAATGAGGATACTCTTTTAGAAGATGAGTATAAAAAACTGTTTAATGCTGGAAAAATAAAGGAAAAGATAGAAAGTTCAAGTTTATATCTAAGAGATGGAGAGGTAAATGCCCTGCATTTTATATATAACTCTAGAAAAAATATAGAGGGGCTATGTAAATATGGAGAAGAGTTCAGTGAATTATTAGATAAATTAGAAAAGGTTTACTATGAACTAGAAGATTGTATTGATATAATGGATACCCTCAATGATGATATAGATATAGATGATAGAAGATTGCAAGAGGTTGTTGAAAGATTAGATGTAATAAATAAGATGAAGTTAAAGTATGGGGCAACTATTGAAGAGATTTTAGAGTTTAAAGAGAGTATTTCTGAAAAGATAAATCTTTTAGAAGAGGATAGTTTTGAGATACAGAAGCTTCAAAAAGAGAGAGTTGAAATAGAAAAAGAGTATTGGAACACTGCAAATGAACTTAGAAAGCTTAGAAAAGAAAAGGCAGTTCAAATAGAGAGAAGTTTAAAAGAGGAATTAAAATTCTTAAAAATGGGAGAAGCTCAAATTCACATAGTTGTTGATGATAGTAAAAACATGGGAATAAATGGTAGTGATAGTGTAGAGATACTAATATCTACAAATTTAGGTCAAGATATGAAACCACTTTGGAAGATTGCTTCTGGTGGAGAGGTAAGTAGAATAATGTTAGCCTTAAAAGTAATATTTTCTCGTGTAGATAATGTACCTATTCTTATATTTGATGAGATAGATACAGGAGTAGGAGGAGAAACTGTAAGAAAGATAGCAGATAAACTACGTGAAATAGGAGAACATGCACAAGTGGTTTCTATAACTCATTCTCCAGCTATTGCAGCTAAAGCTCACCAGCAATTCTATATTAAAAAACAGACTGTAGATAATAGAACTTCTACAACAGTTACGAGATTAGATGAACGTGGAAGAGTAGAGGAGATAGCAAGAATGCTAGCAGGAGAAAATATAAGTGAAGCTGTATTACAACATGCAGAAGAGCTTTTGAAAGAGAGTAGATAGTATGGATTTTATAAATGAGTTTTTAAAAAATGCTAAAGCTAATGGAAAAATAAATTCATCTACTTTAGAGATTTATAGAAAAGATATTGAAGACTTTGATGGCTTTGTATTAGAAAAAGATCTAATAGAGGTAGAAACTCAAGATATAGTTAATTATATAGAGGAGCTTAGGAAGAGATATAGTGATATGTCAATTTATAGAAAGATAAGCTCAATTAAAAGTTTTTATAAATATCTATTAAAAGCAAAGATTATAGATGAAAACCCAACAGTGGGAATAGAACTTTCAAATAGAGTAAAAAAGGCAACTGAGCCCTTGGAAAAGTGGGAGTTAAAAAGAATACTAGATGTCTGTAATGAAAGTTATGAAGAGGTTAGGGATTCATTAGTAATAAGATTACTCTATGAAACTGGACTTAAAATAGGTGATATTTTAAGTTTAGAGAGAGAGGAGCTAGAAAAATATGATTATAAAATAGTTAGCTTTCTCTCTGGAAATAAAATAGTAAGTGAGAAAATAAGTGAGAAACTTTCTGATGATTTAAAAGAGTTTGTAAAAGAAAACTTCTCTAAAATGTATACGAACAAAAATAAGATATTTGAGGGAGTAACTCGAGAAAACTTTCGTGTAAGATTTATATCTTATGGAAAGAGAGCAGAGTTAGATAGAGATATATCCCCTAATATGATAAAAAAAATAGTAATGGAAGAAAAAATAAAAGATGAAGATGGACTCTCTTTTATTGATAAAATAAGAGAGGAGTATATGAGAATAGGAATAGGAGATGATTAGATGAAAGCTGGATTTATAGCTGTAGTAGGAAGACCAAATGTTGGAAAATCTACACTTATAAATAAGTTAGTATCAGAGAAAGTTGCAATAGTTTCTGATAAAGCTGGAACAACAAGAGATAATATAAAGGGAATTTTAAATTTTAATGATAATCAATATATTTTTATTGATACACCAGGAATACATAAGGCAAAACATCTACTTGGAGAGTATATGACTAATTCTGCTATAAGAGTTTTAAAAGATGTAGATGTTATTCTTTTTGTATTGGATGGATCACAAGAGATAAGTACTGGAGATCAATTTGTAATGGAAAAAGTTAAAGAAGCAAAGAGAACTCCAAGAATACTTGTAGTTAATAAGATAGATAAATTAAATGATGAAAAATTAAAGGCTAAGAGATTAGAGATTGAAGAGAAATTAGGAGAGTTTGATGGAATAGTTGAAATCTCTGGACAGTATGCTATTGGACTTCCAAAACTTTTGGAGAAAATTGATCCATTCTTAGAAGAGGGAATAAAATATTATCCAGATGATATGTATACAGATATATCTGTGTACAAGATAATAACTGAGATAGTTAGAGAGAAAATTTTACTTAAAACAAGAGATGAGATACCTCACTCTGTGGCTATTGAGATACTTAATGTAGAGAGAAGAGAAAAGGGAAAAGATAAATTTGATATCAATATCTATGTAGAAAGAGATTCTCAAAAGGGAATTATCATAGGTAAAGGTGGAAAGATGCTAAAAGAGATAGGAGAAGAGGCTAGACGTGAGATAGAGGAATTAATAGGAGAGCCAATTTTCCTAACACTTTGGGTTAAAGTAAAAGATGATTGGAGAAAGAAAAAGCCATTCTTAAAAGAGATGGGTTATGTGGAAGAGAAGAATTAAATAGAAAGAGGTAAAATAAAGTGAGTGATGTAAAAATTGAGAAAGGAATGTTAAGAAAATTTGTAACATACTATAGACCATATAAAAAACTATTTTTTATGGACTTGTTAGTGGCAACTATATCAGCTCTATGTGATTTAGTATATCCTATGATTACTAGAAATGTAGTAAATAGAGTTATTCCAAATAAAGAGTTTAGATTTTTAATTGTATTTGCAGTTGTACTTATAGTAATCTATCTTATTAAGATGATGTGTGCTTACTGGATGCAGTATTGGGGGCATTTAGTAGGGGTAGGTATGCAAGCTGATATGAGAAGAGATGTTTATGAACACTTACAAAAGCTTCCAGTTAGATATTTTGATAACAATCAGACAGGAAGTATAATGTCAAGAATTGTAAATGACTTACAAGATATATCTGAACTTGCTCACCATGGGCCAGAGGATCTATTTATATCTTTCTTTATGATAGTTGGATCTTTTATAGTACTACTTAGAATAAATGTAGTTTTAACAATAATTGTCTTTTGTATATTACCAATAATAATTTGGTATAGTATGTATAAGAGAAAGAAACTTTTAGCTTCCTTTGTAAAAACTAGAGAGAAAACTGGGGATATTAATGCAAGATTACAAAATAGTATCTCTGGAATAAGAGTTTCTAAAGCCTTTGTTATTGACGAAGGGGAAAAAGAGAGATTTGAAGAGGGAAATCAACAATTTGTTCAAGCTAAATCATACTCATATAAGGTAATGGCTGAGTATACTGCAGGAGTTGGATTTTTTACAGATATGTTAGATTATTCAGTTCTTATAGTGGGAGCAATATTTACTTATTATGGAAAGATAAATATTGGAGATTTCTTAGCTTATTTACTATATATTAAGATTTTTACTCAACCAATAAAAAGACTTATTGCCTTTGTAGAACAGTATCAAAATGGTATGAGTGGATTTAAGAGATTCATGGAGCTTATAGAAGTAGATAGAGAAAAAGACAAAGAAGATGCTAAAGAACTAAAGCATGTTGATGGAGAGATAAGTTTTGAAAATGTAAGTTTTAGCCATGAAAATAAAAAAGTTTTAGATGGAATAAGTTTAAATATAGAAAAAGGAAAAATGTTAGCTTTAGTTGGACCATCTGGTGGAGGAAAGACTACTTTATGTAATCTTATTCCTAGATTTTATACAGTGGATA
The DNA here is from genome assembly GCA_019410665.1 of Fusobacterium sp. Lineage (GTDB taxonomy): Bacteria > Fusobacteriota > Fusobacteriia > Fusobacteriales > Fusobacteriaceae > Fusobacterium_A. The sequence goes on along the minus strand of DXSD01000005.1, from coordinate 35,838 downwards.
GTGGAGATATTAAAATAGATGGAAAGAGTATCTATGATGTAAAAGTAGATTCTTTAAGAAAGAATATTGGAATAGTTCAACAAGATGTATTTCTATTTACAGGTACTGTTAAAGAAAATATTTTAATTGGAAAAACTGATGCTACTGATGAAGAGGTAATAGAAGCAGCTAAAAAAGCTAATATTCATGATTTGATTATGCAATTGCCAGATGGATATGATACTAATGTTGGAGAGAGAGGAACTAAACTCTCTGGAGGACAAAAGCAGAGAATTGCTATTGCTAGAATATTCTTAAAAAATCCTCCTATATTGATATTAGATGAGGCAACTTCTGCACTTGATAATATTACTGAAAGACTTATCCAACAATCTTTAGAAGAATTATGTAAAGGTAGAACTACAATAGTGGTTGCTCATAGACTTTCTACTATTCAAGCAGCAGATGAGATAATTGTTCTTACTGATAGTGGAATAGAAGAGAGAGGAACTCACCAAGAGTTGTTAGATAATAAAGGATTCTATTATAAGTTACATAGTATGAGTCAGTTATAGAATAAGAAGAGAGGAGAAATCTTCTCTTTTTTCTTTTTTGTTTAGAGAGAGATCAAAAAACTATGGTATAATATAAAAATAAAAATGAGCAGAAAAAATAAAAAAATTGATAGAAAATAAAATTTTATTAGTAAAAAATAAATAGAAGGAAGGATAAAAAATGGCTAATAATGAGATGTATATTCGTATGACGGAAACGAAAATTTCAAAACTAATTCCAAGACTGGCAATCCCAACTATAATTACTATGTTAGTAACTTCTATTTACAATATGGCAGATACATTTTTTGTAAGCCAAATAGGAACATCAGCTTCAGCAGCTGTAGGAATAAATTTTTCACTTATGGCAATGATACAAGCAATAGGGTTTACTTTAGGAATGGGGAGTGGTAACTATGTTTCAAGAAGCTTGGGAAGACAAGATAGTGATGGAGCCCACAGAGCAGCAGCAACAGCTTTTTTTACTGCTCTAATTTTAGGGGGAATACTAGCTATTTCAGGATTGATATTTTTAGATGAATTTGTAGATATATTAGGAGCTACTCCTACAATAGCTCCTTATGCTAAAGATTATGCAAAATATATACTACTTGCCACTCCATATATGTGTTGTGCCTTTGTACTTAATAATTTGCATAGATCTCAAGGAAATGCTTTTTACTCTATGCTTGGTCTTGCAACAGGGGGAATTTTAAATATAATACTTGATCCTATTTTAATTTTTAAATTTAATATGGGAATATCGGGAGCAGCTATCGCCACAATATTTAGTCAATTTATCAGTTTTAGTATCTTGCTATATATGAGTCAGAAAAATAAGAAAAATGTTACTATAAAATTGAGTAAGTTTACTTTTAAATTATGGGTATATAAGGAGATTTTAAAAGCTGGATTACCTACACTTTCTCGTCAAGGGCTAGCAAGTCTTGCAGCAGTAGCTCTCAATGTATGTGCAAGTCCTTTTGGAGATGCAGCAATAGCAGCTATGTCTATAACTGTAAGAATAATGATGTTTATAAACTCTTCACTTCTAGGATTTGGACAGGGATTTCAACCAGTTTGTGGATTCAATTATGGTGCTAAAAAATATGATAGGGTATTAGAAGCATACTATTTCTGTTTAAAAGTTGGTGTAGTATTATTAACAATTTTAGGAGTATTGTGCTTTGTTTTTGCAACAGAGATAATAGCTCTTTTTAGAAAAGAGGATTTAGAAGTTATAGAGATAGGAACAGTTGCTCTACGTTATCAATGTTTAACTCTACCGATTCAAGCTTCAATTATTATGGCTAATATGCTTACTCAATCTATTGGATATGGATTTTGGGCTACTCTTGTAGCTATGGGAAGACAAGGGATATTCTTAATTCCAGCACTATTTGTTTTACCTAATCTATTTGGAATAAGAGGATTACAGTATTGTCAACCTTTTGCAGATATATGTACTTTTATTGTAGGGTTATTAGTAGTAAGGAAAGTTATAAAGGATTTAAATGCTAAATTGAAAAGGAGTATAGGATAGTATGAAAAGATATTTAGATTGTACAGCTTCAGATTTAAAAAAAATGAGTAAAGAGGAGTTTTTAAAAGCAATAGCAGCTAGTGAGGGAAGGCTTATTGTTTGTGAAACAATAGGAAAGATTCAACCTATGTTAGGGGATATAAGTAATGCTGAATTTGTTGCAGCAATGGGTGCTGATATGATAATATTGAATGTTTTTGATGTAAATAATCCGGAAGTAAATGGTTTACCTAAAGTTGAAAAACAAGAAATAATAAGAGAGATAAAAAGATTAACTGGTTGTAAAGTTGGAATCAATCTTGAACCATTAGAGGAAAGTGTGGAAAGTGAAGTTTCAACTGATGATACTTGGCAACTTTCAGCAGGACGTAAGGGGACCTTAGAAAATGCAAAAAAAGCTGTAGAAATGGGAGTAGATTTTATAGTTTTAACAGGAAATCCAGGAATAGGAGTAACAAATAAAGCGATAGCAGATACTTTGAGAATATATAAAGAAAATTTAGGGGATAAAGTTGTACTAATAGCTGGAAAGATGCATGCTGCTGGAATTTTAAATGAAGCAGGAGAAAAAATTATCACTAAAAAAGATATAGATGAATTTATTTTAGCAGGAGCAGATATTATTCTTATGCCAGCTCCTGGAACAGTACCAGGAATAACTATGGAATATATAAGAGAATTAGTAGTTCATACTCATAAAGTAGGTAAATTAACTCTTACAGCAATAGGAACATCTCAAGAGGGAGCAGATATAAATACAATTAAGCAAATAGCTCTTATGTGTAAAATGGCTGGGACAGATCTTCATCATTTAGGAGATGCTGGATATATAGGAATGTCCCTTCCAGAAAATATATTAGAATACGGAAAAACAATAAGAGGAGTAAGACATACTTATCGTAGAATGGCAATGTCTATTAAAAGATAATTGGGTATATTTCATCCTATTTTACCTATTTAATAAAAATAGAAGTAAAAAAAAAGAAAAATATGTTTGTTATCAGAATGAAAATTAAATTAAATAATGGCATAAAAGTTGCTTTAAATAAAGTGAATATATTAAGCTTAGGAGGGCAAGATGAAATATAATTTTAATGAGAGAATAGATAGAAGTGAAAACCATTCAGCAAAATGGGCAGAATTGGAGATGAAATTTGGAAGAAGCGATTTAACTCCAATGTGGGTTGCTGATATGGATATAAAAGCAGCTCCAGAGATAGTTGAAGCAATGAAGAAGAAAGTGGAGCAAGAGATTTTTGGTTATGTTTACAGACCAGATTCATACTATGAAAGTGCAGCTAACTGGTTAAAGAGAAGATTTGGTTATGAGATATCAGCTAGTACTTTAATTCATAGTCCTGGAGTTGTACCAAGTATGTCAATTCTTGTAAAAATGCTTACTGAAGAGAGTGATAATATCTTAATTCAATCTCCTGTATATCCACCTTTTGCAGCAGCAGTAAAGGATAATGGAAGAAAATTAGTAGAAAATAATTTAATAAAAGATGAAAATGGTTACTATACAGTAGATTTTGAAGATTTAGAGAGAAAGTTAGCTCAAGGAGATATAAAGTTATTTATTCTTTGTAATCCACACAATCCAGTTGGAAGAGTATGGAAAAGAGAAGAGTTAGAAAGAATGGGAGAACTTTGTAAAAAATATAATGTAAGAATTCTTGCTGATGAGATATGGAGAGATTTAATAATGCCAGGACATAAGCATATACCTATGGCTTCAATAAGTAAAGAGATAGAAGATATAACAATTACACTATTTTCTCCAACTAAGTCATTTAATCTAGCTGGACTTCAAGCATCATTTGCTACTTTCCCAAGAGCTGAAGAGAGACAAGCTTTTGATGATATTTTAAATAAGATGGATGTAAGAAGAAATAATCCATTTAGCTTAGTAGCTTTTGAAGCAGCATATAATGAGTGTGAAAATTGGCTAGAAGAGTTAATTGCTCATATAGATGGAAATATGCAATATGTTGTAGATTTTATAAATGAGAGATTACCAATGATTAAGACTATAAAACCTGAAGCAACATATTTAATGTGGTTAGATTTTAATAATATTGGAATTCCTCAAGATAAGATTCAAGAGTTTTTAATAAATGAAGCAAAAGTTGCTATGAATGATGGAGGAACTTTTGGAGTAAATGGAAAAGGATTTGCTAGAATGAATGTTGCTTGTCCTAGATATATGGTAGAGGAAGCAATGGAAAAAATAGAGAAAGCCATAAAAAACCTATAAAATAAATACAGCTAAAAAGAAGTGGTGGAGGAGTCTACCACTTCTTTTCTTTATAAAATATGGTATAATTAAAAAAAAGAAAATAAAAGAGGAATAATGATGAGAAACAAAGAGAGTCAAAATGTGGAATGGAAAGAAAGTTGGAAGGAGGAATATTTAAAATGGATTTGTGGTTTTGCTAATGCTCAAGGTGGGAAAATATATATAGGAAAAAATGATAATGGAAAAGTTGTAGGGGTTAGTAATGCGAGAAAATTATTAGAAGATATTCCTAATAAAGTTAGAGATATTCTAGGAATAATAGTAGATGTAAATTTATTTCTTGAGGATAACAAAGAGTATTTAGAGATTTCAATATTACCAAGTTCATATCCAGTAAACTACAAGGGAGAATATCACTATAGAACTGGAAGTACAAAGCAGTTGTTAAAAGGAAGTGCATTAACTCAATTTCTTTTTGAAAAAACAGGAATGACTTGGGATAGTATCCCTATGGATAATTTAAAAATTGATGAATTTTGGAAAGAGAGTTTTGAGATATTTAGAAAACAAGCTATATTAAATAAGAGAATGGATGAAAAAGATTTAAAAATGACAGATGAACAACTTTTAGATAGTCTGGGATTAACTAAAGATGGAAAAGTTTTGAGGGCAGGAATGATGTTATTTCATCAAAATCCAGAGAAATGGATTAATGGTGCTTATATAAAAATTGGATATTTTGAAAGTGATTCTGAAATAAGTTATATGGATGAAATACATGGTTCTTTAATTTCACAAGCAATAAAAACAATAGATTTAATTTTTACTAAATATTTAAAAGCAAAAATATCCTATGATGGAGTTACGAGAATAGAAACATATCCTTTCCCTAAATCAGCTATAAGAGAAGCAGTATATAATGCTATTGTACATAAGAACTATGCTACACAAATTCCTATTCAGATAAGTGTTTATGAAGATAAATTATATGTTTCAAATGATTGTATATTACCATCTGGATGGACAATAGAAACTCTAATGGGAAAACATCGTTCAAAACCTTTTAACCCCAATATAGCAAATGGATTTTTTAGAGCAGGATTTATAGAAACTTGGGGAAGAGGTATAGAGAAGATATGTGAGGCTTGTAAAAATCAAGGTATTAATCTTCCTGAGTACATAATTTATCCAGAAGATATAATGATAAAATTTGAACTTAGAAATACCGCCAAGAATACCGCCAAGAATACCGCCAAGAATACCGCCAAGAATTTTAAAAGTAAGATAGATGAAAATATTTTGTTGGTGTTGGAATACTTAGAAGAGTATCCTGAAACAACTCAGAAAAACATTATGGAAAATTTAAATTTAAGTAGGAGAACTATTGAAAGAATAATTGCTGTATTAAAGGAAAAAGGAAAGATAGAGAGAATTGGAAATAATCGTTCTGGATATTGGAAGATATTAAAATAATAAATCTGAAGGAGAAGTATGAAAAAACAGATTGCCATAATAACAAATGCCAAAGAGATAAGAAGTGCTATGAAAGAGCAGATTGATTTTATCTTTGAAGATTTAGTTGAAAGTAAAATATATAGTTTAGAGGATGGAAGTATAAAAAACTTAAATAAAGCAGATTTATACCTTCTATCAAGTAGTGCTTATGAATTTTTAGATGAAGAATTTTTAAAGAAAAAAAATATAGTTGTAACTGATTATGCATTAACTAAAGAGAAGTTAAAGTTTTTAAAAAGTTTTCCTAAGGGAACTAAAGTTATATTTTTCAATGTAAGCTTTAAAATGTGCATAGAAGCAATATCGATGATGTATCACTTAGGAGTTAATAATATTGAGTTTATTCCTGCTTATCCTAATATGGAAAAATTTCCTGAAGGGGATATAATTATGACTCCAGCAGAGAGTCAACTTATTCCAAAAGATATAGGGAAAAGAGAGATAATAGATATAGGACATAGAATAATAGATGCTAATACAATAATAGAGATTGCTTTAAAATTAGAGTTTGAACATATTTTATACTATAAAAAAATAAAGGAGTACTTAGATACAGTAGCTACTAATGATTATAGTTTAAGTAAAATAGTAGAAAAGGCTACTCAGGCAGAGAGTCAGTTTTCTCTTCTTATGAAAACTACAAATATTGCTATATTGGGAGTAGATAAGGACAATGTTTTATGTTCTTGTAATGAAGGTGCAGAAAAAATATTAAATAAGAGAAGTGGAGCTATATTAGGAAATAATGCTGAGGAACTATTACCTAATATTCCTTTTAAAGAGGTAAAGAGAAAAAGAGAAGAGATAAGAGCTAGACTTGTAAAAATAGGGGAAGAGTATATAAACCTTTCAATTATTCCAATAATAAAAGCTGAAAACTATATGGGAGCCTTTGCAATATTTCAGGAGTTTAAAGAGGAAGAGAAGAAGCAAAATGAGTTGAGAAGACAACTTTTAAATAAAGGGCATAGAGCAAAATATACCTTTGATGATATAATTGGAGAAAATCCAACTATGCTAAAATTGAAAGCTCTAGCTCAGAAAATGGCTAGAATAGACTCAGACATTCTTATTACTGGAGAGAGTGGAACAGGAAAGGAGTTATTTGCTCATGCAATACACAACTATTCTAAGAGAAAAAATTTTCCATTTATAGTTGTAAACTGTGCAGCAATTCCAGAAACTCTTTTAGAGAGTGAACTTTTTGGATATGAAGAGGGAGCTTTTACTGGAGCTAAAAAAGGGGGAAAAATAGGACTTTTTGAGTTCGCTCATATGGGTACATTATTTTTAGATGAATTAGAGGGAATGAGCCCAACTCTTCAAGTAAAACTACTTCGTGTAATTCAAGAAAAAGAGATAATGAGAATAGGTGGAGATAAGGTAATAAATGTAGATGTAAGGATAATAGCTACTACTAATGAAGAGTTAAGGGATTTGGTAAAAGAGGGGAAATTTAGAAAGGACTTGTACTATAGAATGAGTGCATTTCCACTTATTGTTCCACCGCTTAGGGATAGAAAGGACGATCTGTATCTTTTAACTGAAAAATTTATGAGAAATAGTGGTGCAGATTTTAGATTTTCTAAAAAGGCTAAGAAAGCTTTTGAAATGTATAACTGGGAAGGAAATATAAGGGAATTAAAGAATTATATTGAATTTTTAGGATTTACAGAGGAGAAAATAATTGAATTTGAAGATATGCCATTTGCTATAAAAGAGTATTATGAACAGGAAAAGGATAGAGAGATTATAGAGGAAAAATTAGTAAAAGAGAAATATTATGAGGAAATCTTTGGGAAAGGATATGAAAATCTTATATTTTTATTGAGAAAGATAGATGAGTGTTCTAGTAAGGGAGAGAGCAGTGGAAGACAAAGACTTATGGAGTTTTGTGAAAAAAATGAAATTTTACTTACAGAACAAGAGATAAGAGGCCTTTTAAAGAAATTGGAAGAGTTAGGATTTATAGAAGTATTTAAAGGGCGTCGTGGGAATAAGATATCAAATAAAGGGAGAGAAGTTTTAGAAAAAATAAAAAATAGGTAAAACGGGATAACTGTTTTACCTATTTTCTTTTTTAACGTGCTTTAAAAAAGTACAATTCAACATATAAACAAAACAAAAAATATATCAAAAAAAATATTTTTTTCGGCATAGAAATTGCTTATATATTTAACAAGTAAATAAATTAAATTTTAAAGAAAAAAGGGAGGATAAAATGAAGATAACAGTTGTAGGAAGTCATCTATGTGAAGATACTAGAAATACATTGGCAATATTAAAGGAGAAAAATGTAGAAGTAGAATTTTTTAATCTATCTGAGGATTTAACAGCATTAAAAAAATATCTTCAATATAGAGAAACAGAGGCTATGTATGAAGAGGTTAGAAAAAATGGTGGAATAGGGATACCTCTTTTAGTATTAGAAGATGGAACAAAAACATTTGATGTAAATGAGATTTTAAATATTTTAGGAAAATAGAAGTATTTTGAGGAGGAAATTATGGGAGAGAAAAAGCAAAGTATATGGGAAGCTTATAAGTTTTCTATACTATTGATAGGAGCAATTTTAATAGGTAGTTTTATAGGAATACAATTTGGAGAGAAAGCAGTAAAGTTAAAGCCTTTAGGAGATTTATTTATAAATGGTATGTTCATGATAGTAGTACCATTGGTATTTATAACAATAAGTAGTTCAATAGCTGGAATGAATGATATGAATAGATTGGGAAAAATTATGAAAAATCTATTTTTAATCTTTGTGGGAACAGGAGTAGTGGCATTTTTCTATGTATTTGTAGTTGTAAAAGTATTTCCACCAGCAGCAGGAGTTGCCATAGAGATGCCAGCAGCAGAAGCTTTAAAACCTTTCCAAACTGGAGATCAAATAGTAAAAGCTATTACAGTTACAGACTTTCCAGAGTTAATATCTAGAAAAAATATGTTACCACTTATTATCTTCTCAATAGTATTTGGTATCTGTGTAAATATGATAGGAGAAAAGGGAAGAGCAATAGCTCAAGGACTAGAAGCGTTATCAGAAGTTTTCTTAAAAATGATAGGATTGTTAATGTATTATGCACCAATAGGATTAGGGGCATACTTTGCAGCTTTAGTAGGAGAACATGGAAAAGAGTTATTAGGTTCATATGCTAGAGCAATAGCAGTATATTATCCATTATGTTTAGTATATATGTTCACAGCTTTCCCAGTATATGGATATATAGCAGCAGGAAGAGAGGGAATAAGAGCATTAAAACATGTTATCTCTCCAGCTATTACAGCAGTAGCCACTCAAAGTAGTATAGCTACACTACCAGTCAATTTAGAAGCTTGTAAAAAAATAGGAGTACCTAAGGATATTAGAGAGATAGTTTTACCAATAGGAGCAACAGCTCATATGGATGGCACAGTTTTAAGTACAATATTAAAAATCTCTTTCCTATTTGGAATTTTCCAAATACCATTTGAAGGAATGGGAACATATCTAAGTGCATTAGCTCTATCAGTAGTAGGTGGAGTAGTTATGTCTGGAGTACCTGGTGGAGGACTTATAGGAGAGATGTTAATAGTAACTATGTATGGATTCCCAGCAGAAGCTTTCCCAATCATAGCTACAATAGGTTATCTTGTTGACCCATTTGCAACAATGATAAATGCTAGTGGAGATACTATGGCATCAATGTTAGTAACAAGAGCAGTAGAAGGAAAAGATTGGATAAAAAGAAATTTAGGGAACGATCAAAATATTTAGAAATAAATTAGAAATATAGTGTATAATAAGGGTGGGAAGCTTAGAGTGGTTTAAGCTATCCCATTTTTATTAGGAGGAGATTATGCACATTTTAACAAGAATAATAAAAGAGGATATGAAACCTGCTCTAGGAGTAACAGAGCCAGGGGCTATTGCCTTTGCTGTAGCTAAAGCAAAAAGTTATATTCAAGGAGAGGTAGAAGAGGTAAAGGTAAGACTAAATTCTGGAATATATAAAAATGCTTATACTTGTGGAATACCAAATTCAGATCAAGTAGGAAACACTTTTGCTGCTGCTTTAGGAGTTGTAGCAGGAAAGGCAGAGAAAGGTTTAGAATCTTTAGAAGATGTAACAGAAGAAGATAATAAAGAAGCTCAAAAGTTAATTGATGCTGGAAAGATAAAAGTAGAGTTAAATAAGATTAGTTCAGATATTTTTATTGAAGTAGAGGTAAAAAGTGGAAAAGAGGTTTCAGTAGTAAAAATAGAAGGAACTCACACAAATATAGTTGAAATAGTAGTAAATGGAGAGGTAATATTTAAAAAAGAAATAGAAACAAAAGTAGAGGAAAAAGTAGAGGAAATATCTCTTCATAATTATAGTGTAAAGGAGATACTTGATTATATAAATAGTGTAGAGCTTTCTGAAATAGATTTTGTAATGAATGCTCATGATATGAATATGGTTTTATTTCAAGAGGGACTAAATAGTAAAAGAACAACTTTTGTAAAACAACTATGGAAGATGAATGGAGAGAGATTATTCTCTGAAAACTCATTGAATACAGCTCAATTACTTTGTAATGGTGCAATTGAAGCTAGAGTTTTAGGATTAAATAAACCTGCAATGAGTATAACAGGATCAGGGGCACACGGAATAATAACAACACTTCCTGTATTAGCAGAGTGTAGAGTTAAAGGTTTAAATGATGAGAAATTAATAAGAGCAACTATGTTAAGCTATCTGATATGTACATATATTAAAGAATACTCAGGAAGATTATCAGCATTTTGTGGTTGTGGAATAGCAGGTGGAACTGGAGCAGCTTGTGCAATAGGATATTTAAGAGGAGCTGGAGTAGAGGAGATTACAAATATAATCAACAATATGGCAGCAGGAATAACAGGAATGATATGTGATGGTGGAAACCAAGGTTGTACAATGAAAGGAATTGTAGCTGTAGATGCAGCTTTTAGAGCAGTAGAGATGGCTATGAATAACACATACATATTTAATATTCATGGAATAAATGGAGTAACCCCTGAAAAAACTATGATGAACATGGGAAAAATTGCTTCTCCAGGAATGATAGAAACAGAAAAAGTAATCGTTGATATTTTTAAGAAAAAATAAAAACTCTTTATTTTTATAATAAAATATGCTAGAATATTAGAAGAATAATAATAGGCGATGGAGTTCGCCTTTAAGTGCGTAAGCTAATGACTCCTACTCTTTTAAGGGTAGGAGTCTTTTTATTTTCAGGAGGTAGAGATGCAGTATATTTTAACACTATTATTTTTGATTTTTTTAGCTTTTTATTCTAATTTTATAGGAAAGATCTTTGAGAAGATAAAACTTCCTTCTCTAGTTGGAATGATGATAGGGGGACTTATAATAGGACCACATGGAATAAATAAGATTCCTCAACTAGCTCTGTCAATTTCTCCCACTTTAAAAGATATAGCTCTAGTGACAGTTCTTTTTATAGGAGGATTAGGGATAGGAGCAGATCAGATGAAAAAAATAGGGAGACCAGCTGTATGTTTAAGTATAATCCCAGCTACTTTAGAGGGGTTTGCCATAGCTTATCTCTCAACAATATTTTTAGATTTTACTTTTGTTCAAGGGGCAATATTAGGATTTATAATAGCTGCTGTAAGTCCAGCAGTTTTAATTCCTGCTATGGTAAATTTAATAGATAGAAAAGTGGGACAGAAAAAGTCAATTCCACAGTTGTTATTAGTTGGAGCTTCTGCAGATGATTCTATTGCAATAACACTTTTTACCTCTTTTTTAGCTATATATTTTCAAGGTATTGATGGAGGAAGTTTTGATATAAAAACACAATTGATAATGATCCCTATATCTATAGTAGCAAGCATATGTATAGGTTGGGGAATAGGATTTTTAGGTAATAAGAGTTTTTTAAAGTTAGAAAACATAAAATTAAGAATAGGAGTTACTTTTTTAATTTGTCTTTTATTAAGATATATTGAAAATAGATATCATTTTCCTCTATATAACTCACTTTTAACAATAATGTCTTTGGGATTTTTTATTCGTTATTATCAGGGAGAAAGATATAGAGAGATTCATCAAGGTATGAACAATATTTGGAAATATGGAAAAATCTATCTATTTACCTTTGTGGGAATGGCTATTGATCCAAGTTTAGTAGGAGGATATTTCTATGTAGGATTACTTATGTTAATATACTCTCTATCTATTAGATCAATAGGGGTACTTATATCATTAATAGGAACAAATTTGAGTTATAAAGAGAGATTATTTTGTATAATAGCTTATCTTCCTAAAGCTACAGTACAGTCTGCAAAAGCTGGAATTCCTTTACAAATGGGAGTTGTAGGGGGAGAGATAATGCAAGCTATAGCTATATTGAGTGTACTTATTACAGCACCTATTGGAGCTATTGGAATAGAGCTAAGTTATAAGAAATTGTTAAGAGAGTGAGATTAGAAATAAAAAATAGCTGAGATGATCAGCTATTTTTTAATAGAATTTATATCAAAATTTGAATAGTGTTGTTCAGTACTTTTTATTTTTTGAGAGATACTGTTAGTTTCTTCAAAAAGAAAATTAATACTTTGCTCTAATTCTGATATTCTCTTATCATCAATATTGATTTTTTTAAAAAGAGTATCATAACATCTTTCTAAAAATCCTTGAAAGTTTGAAATGGTAGTAGTAGGAATAAATTTTTTAGCTTTTAAAATACGCAAAAAATTATCAAACTTGTTAATACTATTATAACATTGTTTACTCGTCTTCATACCAGTATTTTGATAATCAGAAAAATTAGATAATTTAGAAGAAAGTTCATATAGAAAATTAGCAGCATACTCTATTTTTTCGTAAGGGATAACTTTAACTTTTTTAAGTGCTTCTATATATTCTTCTTCATCTACTCCTATCTCTCTGGCAATTTTTCTAAATTTTGTCTCATCAGGCTGTTCTGAAAGAACTTGTCCACATAAAAAACAACCAACTATCTTATCTTTTATAATAATAGGACTAGCAAAATCAATAAGACCAGCATGGCATTTATAAATAACTGGCTTTTTTAACTCTTTAGCTTTATTTCCCCCATAGGCATCACACTTCATACATCTTTCTAAACCTATTTTACTTCCTCTAGTACACTTTCCGCAAAAGTCTGAAAAATTACTCTGTTGAGTAAGTGGGTTTCCATTAATATCTGTAATTATACTCCCAATTCCAAACTCATCAGCTAATTTGTCTTGTAGTGTTTGAAAGAACTCAATATCTAAATATTCAGATATACTGTCTCTGTTTTTCATAGAATAATCCCCCAACTATTTTAAAATATATCCAAAACCCCTTTTAGAAACTAGTACATCATTGAGTATAGGAAGTTTTTTTCTCAATCTTTTTAAGCATTGATCAACAGCTTTATCACTTATATCATAATTATCATTCCAAACATTATCTAGGATATTTGTCCTAGATAGAAGTAAACCTCTATTTAAAATAAAATACTGAAGCACTTCAAATTCATTTTTAGATAGAGTGATAAATTCATTATCATATTTAACAAGTTTACTATTAGGAAATAGCTTAATATTTTCATAGGATATGTACTCTCTATCTTTAGGAACTCTTTCAATAAATTTTTCAATACGAATAGAGAGTTCTGTAAAATCAAAAGGTTTTTTAATATAATCATCACAACCTAGTTGTAGATTTCTATTTACACTCTCTTGAGAGGTATCAGCTGTTAAAGCTAATATAAATGGCTTTCCATATATCTCTGGACAGGTTCTAATTTTACTGCAGATTTCACTACCATTACCATCAGGTAAAGATAGATCCAAAAGGATAATATCAGGTGTAGATTTTTTTAATTCTTGTGAAGCTGAGGCTAAACTATAGGCTTCTGAAATATCTAACATATTATTTTTTGACAATACTATTTTAAGAAGTTCTCTTGTCTCTTCAGAGTCATCAATTATTAAAAGTTTTATCATTGTAATTCACCTTTTTCTTCAAATAATAGTTTTTTCCAGTTAGCAACATAATAGAGGTAACTAAATAACACTGACTCATTAATAGGTTTAGTAATATAACCATCAAAACCATAAGGAAGATATTTCTCTTTATCCCCAATAATAGCTTGAGCAGTAAGAGCTAGAATAGGAGTAGAACTACATATCTTCTTCTCTCTTATATATTTTATAGTCTGTAAACCATCCATAACAGGCATTCTAATATCAAGAAAAATAACATCATACTGATTTTGTTGCAACTCCTTAAGAGCTAATAATCCATTTTCTACACAAGTAACTTGAATATTTTCAGAAACTAAAATAGATTTTAAAAATTCTCTATTATCTTCCACATCTTCAGCAATGAGAAGAGAGAGTTTCTCGTTTTTAAAAGATAGATATTGGTTAAATAGCTCTGAATAATCAAGGGTATGAGTCATTCTCTCTAACTCTTCAATTAAGTAGAGAATATTATTAAAATTAATAGGATCTTTTTTTAACTCTTGAGATATTTTTATAGAGATCTCATAAATAAGAGTTAAATTTAAATTTCCATAGGTTCCTTGAATTAGATGGTTAGTATCTCTCAGCAGTTTTAAATCCTGTTTTTTGTATGCTTCTTTTAATTTTTTTAATCTAATAGGAAATTTTAAAATACTCATTAAGATAATAGATTTTAGTTTTTCATTATTAGAGTTTAGTAATTTGTAAAGTGATTGAGCAAAATTCTCTCCAAATCTATGGTTGACTTCAATAGGAAGTTTAACTTTAAAAGTGGTACCTACATTGGGCTTACTATCTACTTGTATAGTTCCTAGAAGAATCTCTACAAGCTTTTTGCTTATACTAAGTCCAAGTCCAGCTCCAGATGAGAGTTTATTTATCTGTCCAAAACTTTCAAAAATATACTCTAAATTCTCTTTTTCAATTCCTATTCCACTATCATAAACATTGAAGGTTAAATACCCTCCTATGATTTCAACTTCACAAAGAACAAAGCCTTTTTCAGTATATTTTATAGAGTTATGTATGATATTTTTAGCAATTTCATAGATTTTCATCTTATCAGAGTAAATAAAAACATCAGGACTTAAAAATTCAAGTTCAAATTTTAGATTTTTTTGTTGTGCTAAAGGATTATGCTCATAATAAATCTCTTGAAATAGTTCTCTAATAGAGAAACTTTCATAGTTTAAATCAATTTTTCCCAATTCAATTTTTGAAAAATCAAGAAGTTCATTGGTAAAATTTAGAAGTTTAACTCCAGAAGTGTGTATAATCTCTAATTTTTCTTTAAATTCATCGTTGATACTCTCTTTTAAAAGTAAACGAGAATATCCTATAATTGGAGTTAGAGGGGTTCTCATCTCATGACTAATTTTAGCTAAAAACTCATCTTTTGCTCTATTTGCAGATTCAGCATTTTCCTTAGATATAATTAACTCTTTAGTTCTTTGAGATACAATCTCTTCAAGATTTTTATTTAATTGTTGTAACTCATCGCTTAAATGTTGAGCTTTCTCTTTCTCCCTTTTAATCTCTCCCTCTTTTACTAAAATATCCAAGATATCCATTTTGATAGAAGAGAAAACTTTATATAGACACTCTTCCATATTAGCAAACTCTTTTTTTAGTTCAGATATGAACTTATCATTAACCAAAGAGATTATCTCATCAAATTTTTCTAAAGTTTTATATACATTAATTAATGTATATTTTGCTAAAAAATTTGATAGAAGAAAGAATAAAATAATTGTTAAAAGTAATTTTAAAATTAAAAAATTTTCAAACAATGAGATTCTTTCTTGAAAACTTAATAAAAAAATAATTGTGAGACTTCCTAAAATAAATATAACAGTATTTAAAATAGCAATTTTTTGATGTATTCTCATATTTTACCTCATAAAGTATAGAATTCAAATAAAATATACGGAAAAAATTATAATGACATTGATGTGACATTTTACTTTAATAATATATTAATATGAGAAATATATCAACTATTTTTTTTAAGGGGGGATGAAAATGGAGATATTTCAAGCAAATACTGAGATATTTGCAGGGGTAGACATAGAAAAAGTATTAGAAAAAATTCCTTGTAAAAAATATATCTTTATGACAGATCCAATGATGGTAAAAATTGGGATCAGTAAAAAGATTGAGGAAATATTCCAGAGAAAAGGAATAGAGTATGAAGTTTTTAGTGATATTGAAGTAAATCCTTCATTGGAATCAATAAAAAAAGCATTAGAGAAAGTAATTGAATTTTCACCTGAAAAGATTTTAGCTTTAGGTGGAGGATCAACACTGGATTCAGCTAAAGCTGTGTCATATTTTATGTCAAAATCTGGAAACGATATTCCAGTAATAGCAATCCCTACAACTTGTGGAACTGGATCAGAAGTTACATCTTATGCAGTAATTACAGATACAATAAATAATATTAAGATACCTATAAAAGATGACAAAATGATACCAGAAATAGCAGTACTAGATCCAGAGTTTACAAAAACTCTTCCTAAATCAGTTGTTGCAGATGGGGGAATAGATGCTCTTACTCATGCTATAGAAGCTTACACTTCCAAAAGAGCTAATCTCTATACACAAATTTATGCTCTCTATGCTATAAAAACTATTTTTAAAAATCTAATGAAGATGTATGAAGATATATCAAATAGAGAAGCTAGAATTGAAATGGGAAAAGCTTCATGTATAGCAGGTTTTGCTTTTGAAAAAGCTGGACTAGGAATAAATCACAGTGTAGCTCATAATATAGGAGGAAAGTTTCATAAAGCACATGGAAGAGCAAATGGAGTTGTATTACCATATGTAATCAGATTTAACTCTAGTGATGAGGAAACAGCAAAAAGATATTGTGAGATAGCTAAAGAATTGGAACTACCTTCAAGTAGTATAGAGGAGGGAGCAAAGAGTTTAGCTATAGCTATAGAGATATTAAATAAAAAATTGGGAATTCAAAGTTGTGTAAAAGAGTTGGGAGTAGAAAAATCAGTGTATGACTCACTTATTCCAGAGATGGCAGAGGTAGCTATGAAGGATATTTGTACTTCAGGAAATATGAAAAAAGTAACTTTAGAAGATATGAAAAAAATCTTTGAAATAATATATTAATGTCATATTAAAAGTTAAAAATGACATTTTTCTGACATTTTATATTTTTATAATTACAGTGTAAGAGTGAAAAATTTTAAAATCTAATATAGGGGGGTAAATCGATGCAAGAAAATTTAGTAGAAAAAATGATGGCAGAAGTGATGGAAAAATTAAAAGAGAAAAAAGCAGAAACACCTAAAACTGAATGTGCACCTACAAGAGAGTGCCGTTTAACAGAGTTTGTTGGTGTAACAACTCACGGAGATGGAATAGGATTAGTAATAGCTAACGTAGATCCAGCTCTTCATGAGGCAATGGGAATAGATAAGAAATATCGTTCAATAGGAATATTAGGAGCAAGAACAGGAGCAGGACCATTTATAATGGCAGCAGATGAAGCTGTAAAAGCTACTAATACAGAAGTGATCTCAATAGAACTTCCTAGAGATACTAAAGGTGGAGCAGGACATGGATCTCTAATACTTTTTGGAGCTGAAGATGTATCTGACGCTAAAAGAGCAGTTGAAGTTGCAATAGCAGCTGTAACTGAAAAATTTGGAGATGTTTATGGTAATGATGCTGGACATATTGAACTTCAATATACAGCTAGAGCATCATATGCATGTAATAAGGCGTTCAACGCTCCATTAGGAAAAGCTTTTGGACTAATAGTTGGAGCTCCAGCAGCAATTGGTGTAGTAACAGCAGATACTGCATTAAAAGCAGCTAACGTAGAAGTTTTAGGATATAGTTCTCCTGCTAAAGGAACAAGCTTCTCAAACGAGGTAATCTTAACAATTTGTGGAGATTCTGGAGCAGTTAGACAAGCAATCCTTGCAGCTAAAGAAGTAGGAGTTAAACTTCTAGAAACTTTAGGAGGACCAGCTCCTTCAGGATCAACTCCATATATTTAGAGAGCAGCCCATTATTGTAGAGAAAATATGGAGATAAAAAATAGGAGGTTATAATGAGATCAAAACGTTTTGAAGTATTAGGTGCAAGACCTGTAAATAAAGATGGATATGTTAAAGAGTGGCCAGAAGTAGGATTAATAGCAATGAATTCTCCTCTAGATCCAAAACCAAGTGTTAAGGTTGTAGATGGAAAAATAGTTGAGTTAGATGGAAAGAAAAGAGAGGATTTCGACCTATTAGACTATTTTATAGCTGACTATGGAATTGTAGTAGAAAATGCTGAAAAAGTAATGGCTATGGATTCATTGGAAATAGCTAGAAAACTTGTAGATATCAACGTATCAAGAGATGAGATATTAAAAATAACTCTTTCAATGACTCCAGCAAAAGTTGCAGAAGTTATGGGAAAAATGTCAGTTCTTGAGATGATGATGGCAGTTAATAAGATGAGAGCTAGAAAAACTCCTTCTAACCAATGTCACGTTACAAACTTAAAAGATAACCCAGTACAAATCGCTGCAGATGCTGCTGAAGCATCATTAAGAGGATTCTCAGAAGAGGAAACTACAGTAGCAGTAACAAGATATGCACCATTTAACGCAATTGCACTATTAGTTGGAGCACAAGTGGGAAGACCAGGAATACTTACTCAATGTTCAGTAGAGGAAGCTACAGAGTTACTATTAGGAATGAGAGGACTTACAGCTTATGCAGAAACAGTATCAGTTTATGGAACTGAGCCAGTATTTATAGATGGAGACGATACTCCATGGTCTAAATCATTCTTAGCATCAGCTTATGCTTCAAGAGGATTAAAAATGAGATATACATCTGGAAGTGGATCTGAGGTATTAATGGGATATGCTGAAGGATGTTCAATGTTATACCTAGAGGCTCGTTGCTTATTTGTAACTAAAGGGGCAGGAGTACAAGGAATTCAAAATGGATCAGTAAGTTGTGTTGGAGTGCCAGGAGCAGTACCAAGTGGAGTAAGAGAGATCTTAGCAGAAAACTTAGTAGCTATGATGTTAGACCTAGAGTGTGCTTCAAGTAACGACCAAACATTTACTCACTCAGACTTAAGAAGAGTAGCAAGATCACTTATGCAAATGATTCCAGGAACTGACTTTATCTGTTCAGGATATAGTTCAACACCTAACTATGACAACATGTTTGCTGGATCAAACTGGGATGCTGAAGACTATGATGACTGGAATATAATTCAAAGAGACCTTAGAATAGATGCTGGATTAAAACCAGTTAAAGAAGAGGATGTAGTAAGAGCTAGAAATAAAGCAGCAAGAGCTATCCAAGCTGTATTTGATGTTTTAGGATTACCAGAAATTACAGATGCAGAAGTAGAAGCTGCAACTTATGCTCATGGAAGTAAGGATATGCCTGAAAGAGATATGGTAGCAGATATGAAAGCTGCAACTGAGATGATGGAAAGAGGAATTACTGGTATGGACGTAGTAAAAGCTCTTAAAACAAAAGGATTTGATGATGTTGCATCTGACTTACTAAAACTTATGAAGTTAAGAGTAGCAGGAGACCATTTACATACATCAGCTATTCTAGATAAAGACTTTAATGTAATCAGTGCAGTAAACGATAGAAATGATTATAGTGGACCAGGAACAGGATATCAAATCTCTGCTGAAAGATGGGAAGAGCTATCAAATATTGAAAATGCAGTAGATGCATCAAAAATCAAGTAGTAGTAGGAGGTAACAGATGCAACTTAATGAAAATGAAATCAGAGGAATAATTGAAGAAGTTATAAAAAGATATGCAGGACAGGAAGCAGCTACTCCTACTCCAGTAGAGGAGAAAAAAGTAGTTACTTCAGGAAATTTAGTTATAGAAGAAGTTGGAGAAGCTAAGAAAAGCACTAAGAGTGATGAAGTTGTTATAGCTTTAGCTCCAGCATTTGGAAAATTCCAAACTGAAACAATCACTCATATTCCACATGTAGATGTACTAAAAGAATTAATGGCAGGAATAGAAGAAGAAGGATTAACACCAAGAGTAATAAGAGTTTTAAGAACTTCTGACGTATCAATTCTAGCTAATGACGGAGCAAAATTAAGTGGATCAGGAATAGGAATAGGAATTCAATCTAAGGGAACAACAGTAATCCATCAAAAGGATCTATTCCCATTAACTAACCTAGAGTTATTCCCACAAGCTCCACTTTTAGAGAGAGAGCACTACAGAATGATAGGAAAAAATGCTGCTAAATATGCAAAAGGAGAAACTCCAAAACCAGTTCCTCAAATGAATGACCAAATGGCTAGACCTAAATATCAAGCTATTGCAGCATTATTACATATTAAAGAAACTGAACATGTAGTAGTAAATGCTAAACCAGTTGAATTAAAAGTAAGTTTCAAATAAGAAAAATGTAAGAATTAAAGGGTGGTGAATGATTTGGACCAACAATTACTTGAAAAAATGATAAGAGAAGTTATGCTTTCTATGGCTAAAGGAGAAAGTGTTAATACAAATACAGTAACAAAAACTTGTGGAAAAACTACTAAGGATGATTATCCATTAAGTAAGAAAAAAGCAGACGTTGTAAAATCAGCTACTGGAAAAAAACTAGATGAGTTTACAATGGAAAATGTAATGAATGGAACAATAGGAGCAGCTGACTGTAGAATAGCTCCTGAAACACTAGAGATGCAAGCTCAAGTAGCAGAAAGTGTAAATAGAAACTCTTTTGCAAGAAACTTAAGAAGAGCAGCAGAGTTAATAGCAATACCAGACACAAGAATACTTGAAATTTATAATAGCTTAAGACCTTATAGATCAACAAAAGCTGAGTTATTAGAAATAGCTGATGAGTTAGAAGGAAAATACAATGCAAAAGTAAATGCAGCTTTTGTAAGAGAAGCAGCAGAACTTTATGAAAAGAGAGATAGATTAAGAAAAGATTAATCTTTCCAGTAGGGAGGAAGAATGAAACTTATTGTAGGGATAGATATAGGAAATGCAACAACAGAGAGTACTTTAGCAGAGGTAAATGGAAAAGAGATAAAGGTTTTAAGTAGTGGAATAGCAAAAACTACTGGAATAAAAGGAACTAAAGAGAATGTAAAGGGGGTTTTCTCTTCTTTAAATGAAGCTTTTAAAAAAGCTGGAAGAGATATGTCAGAATTAGCTTTAGTTAGGATAAATGAAGCAGCTCCAGTAATAGGTGACGTTGCTATGGAAACTATAACTGAAACTATAATAACAGAATCTACTATGATAGGTCATAATCCTACTACTCCAGGAGGGGCAGGAATAGGAGTAGGAATCTCTACTCCTATTGAAAAAATAGATAATACTATGATAGGAAAAGAGATAATAGCACTAATTTCTAAGGAGATAGACTTCCAAGAGGCTGCCAACACTATAAATATGTGGGTTGAAAAAGGTGTAGAGATAAAAGGTGCTATTGCTCAAAAAGATGACGCTGTTCTTATAAATAATAGATTAGTGAAGAAGATACCTATTGTAGATGAGGTATTATATTTTGAGAAGATACCTTTAAATATGCTTACAGCATTAGAGGTTGCAGAAAAAGGAAAGGTTATTTCAATGCTTTCCAATCCTTATGGAATAGCAACTCTATTTAAATTAAATTCAGAAGAGACTAAAATGATAGTTCCTATATCTAGAGCTTTAATAGGAAATAGATCAGCAGTAGTAATAAAGACACCTAAAGGAGATGTAAAATCTAGAGTTATACCAGCAGGATCTATTCATATAGCTGGTATGGCTAAAAATAGAGAGATCCCAGTTGATAAGGGAGCAGAGGAGATAATGGAAGCCTTGGAGGTATGCTATCCAATATCAGATATTTGGGGGGAAACAGGTACAAATGCAGGAGGAATGTTGGAGAAAGTAAGAATTGTAATGGCACAACTTACTAACCAAGATCCTAAAAATATTAAAATACAAGATTTGCTAGCTGTTAATACCTTTGTTCCTAAAAAAGTTAAAGGTGGAATTGCTGAAGAGTTTTCCATGGAAAATGCAATAGGGTTAGCTGCAATGGTTAAAGCAGATAGATTACAAATGGAAATGATAGCTAATGATTTACAAGAGAGACTTCAAAAGAAAGTTGTTGTTGGAGGTGTAGAGGCTGAGATGGCGATTCTGGGAGCCCTAACAACTCCAGGAACTAATAAACCACTAGCTATAATAGATATGGGAGCTGGATCAACAGATGCTTCTGTAATAACAAGAGAGGGAAGAATAGCTTCTTGCCACTTAGCTGGTGCAGGAAATATGGTTACAATGTTAATAGATAAAGAATTGGGACTAGGAAACTTTGATTTAGCTGAGGATATAAAAAAATATCCATTAGCTAAAGTGGAGAGTTTATTCCATATTAGACATGAAGATGGAAGTGTACAATTCTTTGAAGAAACATTGGATCCGAAAACCTTTGCAAGAGTAGTCATTCTAAAAGAGGGAGCTATGATTCCACTAGAGATAGATGAGCCTATTGAAAAGATAAAAAAGGTAAGAAGAGATGCAAAGGAAAAAGTTTTTGTTGTAAATGCTGTAAGAGCCTTGAAAAAAGTTACTCCAAGTGGAAATATAAGAGATATAGATCATGTAGTATTAGTTGGAGGATCAGCTCTTGACTTTGAAGTTCCTCAAATGGTTACTGATAAACTATCTTATTATGGTGTTGTAGCAGGTAGAGGAAATATAAGAGGAGTAGAGGGACCAAGAAATGCTGTAGCTACTGGATTAGCTCTTTCTCACGAGGAGGAGTAATATGGAAAGAGGACAGAAAAAGGAAAAAATAGGAATAAATGTTTTTTATTCTTCAAAGATAGATTTTGATAAAAGATTAAGTAATATTTTATGGGGAATAGAAGAGGAAGAGATCCCATACATACTACAAAGTTTTGATGAAGTTGATGCTAAAGAGTTAGGATATAAAGGAGCTAAAGAATCAAAACTTCAGGTAGGTATAGGAATAGGAAAAGATGAAGTAACTCTTTATCATGAAAAATTAGATTTAGATAAGCCATTATTTAGATATAGCATTGATAGTAATGGAGATATCCTAAGAGCTTTGGGAGTCAATGGAGCTAGATTGATTAAGGGGAATCCATTTATTATCCCAGAGAAGACAGGAGGAGAAAGATGATAAGTTCACTAGGATTAATAGAAGTAGTTGGACTAGTAGGAGCTATAGAAGCTGGAGATACTGCAGTGAAAGCTGCTAATGTAAGATTGATAGGACTTGAACTTACAAAAGGTGGAGGAATGGTTACTGTTAAGATAGAAGGGGAAGTATCTGCAGTAAAAGCAGCAGTAGATGCTGCAGTTATGGCTGCTGAAAGATTAACTACTGTAGTAAGTAAATTAGTTATAGCAAGACCTTCTGTTGAAGTGGGAAAAATGGTAGAACCTGCTGAAGAAACAGAAGAGAAAGCTGAGGTTGTTGAAACTGTTGTAGAGGAAAAGGTAGAAGAAGTAGCAGTTGAGATAAAAGATGAAGTAGTAGTAGAACAACCTGAAGTCAAAGAAGAGGTAAAAATGGAAGAGCCTCAAGAACAAGTAGAACCAGAAAAAGTAGAGACAGCAAGTAGAAGAAATAGAAGAAAATAAATTGAGATTAATATAACTTAAGGAGGAAGAAATATGGGAAACGCATTAGGATTAATTGAAACTAAAGGACTAGTAGGAGCTATAGAAGCAGCAGATGCTATGACTAAATCAGCAAATGTTGAATTAGTAGGATATGAAAAAATTGGATCAGGATTAGTAACAGTAATGGTAAGAGGAGATGTTGGAGCAGTAAAAGCAGCAGTAGATGCTGGAGCAGCTGCAGCTGAAAGAGTTGGAAAAGTAGAATCAGTTCATGTAATCCCAAGACCACATACAGATACAGAAAAATTACTTCCAAAATTAGTTAAATAGTGATAGAAAATGAAGTCATTAGAGAGTACATTGAGAGAGGTTCTAAATGAAGTTATCTCTGATGAGGTGGTAGTTGGAGTATCTAATAGACACATTCACCTTTCTCAAGAAGACTTAGAAAAACTTTTTGGAGTAGGCTATAGTTTAACAAAGATGAAAGATATGAAGCAACCTGGACAGTTTGCTTCAAAGGAAACAGTAACTATAGAGGGAACAAAGGGCAAATTTGAAGGTGTAAGAATATTAGGACCTGTAAGAAAAGAGACTCAGGTTGAAATATCCATATCAGATAGTTTCAAATTAGGAGTAAAACCTCCAATAAGAGAATCAGGAAAATTAGATAATACTCCTGGAATAAAAATAATAGGACCAAAGGGTTCTGTTGTTAAGGAAAAAGGAGTAATAGTAGCTGGAAGACACATACATATGCCAAAATTTATAGCTGATATAAAAGGATATAAAGATGGTGAAATTGTAAAGGTTGAGACTTCTGGTGAAAGAAAAACAGTACTATACAATGTACTTTTAAGAGTAGGAAGTAATATGGCTAAGGAGATACATTTAGATATGGATGAAGCCAATGCTGCCGGACTTAAAAATGATGATTATGTAAAAATAATAAGGGACTAAGGAGGACACCTAAGGGTGTCCTCTAAATAAAAACCCTGATAAAAAAGGGGTGTAAAATGGACTTTAATCTAATGGTAGATTATATAGTGCAAGAGGTACTAAAAAGAATAGAACAAGAGAGTATAAATAAAAGAAAAAAAGGCTTAGTTATTGTCAATGGAGGCACAGCTAATCTTGAACAAATTCTTCTAGAGTTAGAGAGAATAAAAAAGGATTATGAAGTAGAAGTAATTTTTTCAGAGGCTGGAGCAAAGGTAGTAGGAAAGGAAAGATTTAAAAGTTTTAATGTAAAAGAAGATGTAACAATGGGAAATTGTAACTCTTTAATAGATGAAAGTGAGATCATTCTTCTACCACTATTAACTAAGAACACTTGTGCTAAAGTTGCTGTTGGAATAAGAGATAATTTATCTACCTATATAATTTCAAAAGCAATCTTAGCAGGAAAAAAGATAGTTGCTGTATATGATTCATGTAGAGTAGCTAATGACAATGAGTATGGAAAACAACTAAATTTAAATATAAAAAGATTACAAAGTTATGGAATAACTTTTGTAGAGAGTAAAGAGTTAGCTGATTATGTTTTAAAAGAGCAAAAAAATGAGATTTTAAATTTAAAAAATAAAAAGATCATAACAGCTGATGATATCTTTGGAATAAAAGATAAGAGAGTAATTATTTCAAAAGATACTATTATTACAATACTAGCAAAAGAAAAAGCTCTGGAAAATCATGTGGAATTTGAACTAGAAAAATAGTGGAAGGTGGTTATATGTTTTTAGCAAAGGTAGTAGGAAAAGTAGTTTCTACAACAAAAGATGAAGGACTAAATGGGAAAAAAATTCTTGTAGTGGCACCAATAGACATGGATGGAACTATAATAGATGAAAAAAGAGTTGTAGCCATTGATAGTGTAGGTGCAGGAATAGGAGACCAAGTTTTAGTTACTGTTGGAAGTGTATCTGCTTATCCTTTTGCTGAAGATGGAAAAGTAGCTATTGATTCTGCTATTGTTGCAATAATAGATACAATAGAAAAGAATTAGGCGGTGATAAGATTGAAAGATGTCTACACCAATTTAATAAAAGTATACACTAGAAAGGGTGATTCAGGAGAGACTGGACTTTTTGGTGGAAGTAGAATAGCAAAGGATAGTATAAAAGTTGAAGCTTATGGAAGCATAGATGAAGCAGCAGCTTTTATAGGAGAAGCTAGAGCTACTATTGTAGATAAAGAGATAAAAGATATTCTCTATAAGATCCAAGAAAAATTCCTAGTAATTGGAGCTCATTTAGCTAGTGACAGTAATGGAGTAAGCAAATTAAAAGAGGGAATAGAGGATAGGGATATAGAGGAATTAGAAAAGATAATAGATGAGTATTCTAAAAGGTTACTCCCTTTATATAAGTTCATAATTCCAGGAGATAACAAAGAATCAGCAACTTTACATGTAGCTAGAACAGTAGTAAGAAGAAGTGAAAGAAGAATAGTTACTCTTAAAGGAAGAGAAGAGATAGATGGGAAACTATTAAAGTATGTTAATAGAGTTTCAGATGTGCTATTTGTTTTATCTAGGATAGTTGAAGATAATGCAGCAGTAAAGGCTATATCAGAAATAATCATAAAAAATATAGGCTCAAGTGAAAAAGTTTTAAATTTAGAAAGTGCCAAAAAAATAGTTCAAGCTGGAGAGAAAAAAGCTAAAGAGATAGGTTTAGATTTTGTTTTTGCAGTGGTAAATAAAGAGGGGCAACTTATTTTAGAAGAGAAAATGGATGAGGCTATTTTTGCAAGTATAGATGTAGCTTTTAAAAAGGCTTATACATCAGCAGCTTTAAAAATTGATACTGTAGACTTAACTGAACTTACAAAGCCTACAGGTTCTCTCTATGGACTTCAAAATGACAGTAGATATATTGTCTTTGGAGGAGGCTTTTTATTGAGAGTTGATGGAAAAATAGTAGGGGCAATAGGTGTAAGTGGAGGAACAGTAGAACAGGATATGGAAGTAGCTAAAGCTTGTGTAGAAGCTTTTGAGAGAATGTAGGAGGATAAAATGAATTTAGATGCTAATAACATGGAAACAGTAGTTAGCTTGATTATGAAAGAGCTTAACAAATTAGATATAGAAAAAAAAGAGTGTTGTGAAAGTAAAAATGGAGTATTTCATACAGTAGAGGATGCAGTAGCAGCAGCTAAAAAAGCTCAGAGAGAACTTTTTGATTCAAGATTAGAAGTTAGAGATAAAATAATAAAATCTATCAGAGAGCATTTGGCTAATTATGTACAAGAGCTTGCAGAATTAGGAGTAGCTGAGACTGGAATGGGAAGAGTTGCTGATAAAGCTTTAAAACACCAAGTAACTCTTGAAAAAACTCCAGGAGTAGAGGATTTAAGAGCATTTGCTTTCAGTGGTGACGATGGATTAACAGTATTAGAGTTAACACCATATGGAGTAATAGGAGCTATAACTCCTTCTACAAATCCAAGTGAAACTATAATTTGTAACTCAATTGGAATGATAGCAGCTGGAAACGCTGTGGTATTTGCTCCACATCCAGGTGCTAAGAAAACTTCTTTAAGAGCTGTTGAACTTATAAATGAGGCTATAAAATTAGCAGGAGCTCCAGAGAATCTTGTTGTAACAATTGATGAGCCAAGTATAGAAAATACAAATAAATTAATGGCTCATCCAGATGTAAAAATGTTAGTTGCAACTGGAGGACCAGGAGTAGTAAAAAGTGTAATGTCTAGTGGTAAAAAAGCTATAGGAGCTGGAGCAGGAAACCCACCAGTACTTGTAGATGAAACAGCTGATATAGAAAAAGCAGCTAAGGATATAATAGCAGGATGTAGTTTTGATAACAATCTACCTTGTATAGCAGAAAAAGAGGTAGTAGCAGTTGACTCTATAACTGATTACTTAATTTTTGAAATGCAAAAAAATGGTGCTTATCTAATAAAAGATGAGAATACAATTCAAAAACTTGTAGATTTAACACTAAAAAATGGATCACCTAATAGAAAATATGTAGGTAGAGATGCTAAGGTAATATTAAAAGATGTTGGAATAGAAGTTGGAGACGAGATTAAAGTTATCATCATGGAAACTTGTAAGAAACATACTTTTGCAGTAGAAGAGATGTTGATGCCAATATTACCAATAATCAGAGTTAAAAACGCTCTTGAAGGAATAGAGGTAGCAAAAGAGTTAGAACATGGACTTAGACATACTTCTATGATTCACTCTAAAAATATAGATATCTTAACTAAGTATGCAAGAGAGATGGAAACTACTATATTAGTTAAAAATGGACCATCTTTTGCAGGAATAGGTGTAGGAGGAGAGGGACATACAACATTTACAATAGCTGGACCTACAGGAGAGGGACTAACTTCTGCTAAGAGCTTTGCAAGAAACAGAAGATGTGTACTTGTTGGTGGACTTTCTATAAAATAGGATATTCAAACCTTGATTGGAAGGATGAAGTTTTCATCCTTCTGTACCAAAGCTTGAAAGGAGGACAGAGATGAAAAAGACACTTTTACTTTTGGAATTTAGAAGTATAGGAACAGGATTTCTATATTTAGATGAGATTACTAAAAATTTTAATGTAGATATAGAAAAAACTGGTATCTTATGTCCAGGAAAATATATGATAGTTTGTAGTGGATTACAAGGAGAGGTTGTTTCCTTAAATACATATTTAGATCTACTTCAAAATAAACATATAGATAAAAATGTAAGTAAGATCATGGTAAGTGGAGTAAGTGTAGAAATTTTAGAAAAGTTAAATAGGGGAATAAAATTTGAAAATAGAGTTAGAAGTTTAGGACTAGTAGAGTTTTCTAATAGTATAAGAGCTATTGAAGTAGCAGATTTTTTAGAGGATGAAAGTCCAGTGGAGATAATCACAATTAGAGCTGGAGTAGGAATGTTTGATAAAGGGGTAGTACTCTTTGAAGGAGATACTTCAGCAGTAAAAAACTCTATAGATAGAGTGAAAAACTTGGGATACAAAGAGCTTATAAGTGCTGAACTGATAAATTCACCAAGTGAGGTATTTATAAAAAATTTTAAAATATAAAGATAAAAAGTGGGGATAAATATGAACTTAAATGCAGTAAATGATTACATAAAAAAATTTGATGAGGTAATAGAAAATCCTATTTTAGATTTTGATAAAGATGAATTTTATGTGGGAGTAGATTTAGGAACAGCTAATATAGTAATGAGTATTGTAGATAAAGATGGAAATTCTGTGGCAGGAGAGGTATATGGTTCTTCTGTAGTAAAAGATGGAATTGTAGTAGACTTTGTTGGGGCTATTAGAATAGTTAGAGAGATGAAACATCGTTTAGAAGAAAAACTTGGAATAGAGATAACAAAAGGATATACAGCTATTCCACCAGGAGTAGAAAAGGGTAGTGTAAAAGCTATTGTAAATGTTATTGATTCTGCTGAAATAGATGTAGTAAAAGTTGTAGATGAGCCTACTGCTGCTTCCTATGTTTTGGGAATAAAAAATGGAGCAGTAGTTGATGTAGGGGGAGGAACTACAGGAATAAGTGTTATAAAAGATGGAGAGGTTATCTTTACAGCTGATGAGCCTACTGGAGGAACTCATATGTCTTTAGTGCTAGCAGGAAATTACGGAGTATCCTTTGATGAAGCTGAAAAGATTAAGAAGGATACTTCTAAGGAGAAAGAAGTTTTTCCAATAGTAAAGCCTGTTGTAGAAAAAATGGCACATATAGTTAAAAGATTTTTAAAAGAGTATGATGTAGAAGATGTATATGTAGTTGGAGGAGCTTGTACATTTGCAGAGTTTGAGCAAGTGTTTGAAAAAGAGTTAAAGAAAAAAGTTATAAAAACATATAAGCCTTTGTTAGTGACTCCCTTAGGAATAGCATTAACAGGGTTGAATAATGAGTAGAATTTCTATAGAGCTATTACAAATTTTAGATTGTAATAGCTTTTTTCATACATTGACCGTAGAAATAATATAAGGTATACTATCAGTAGAAATACTAATTTTTTAGGGAGTAAGATTATGCAGGAAAGATTAAGAGTATATAGAAAAAAAAGAGTATTATTTGGCTTAACAATTCTTTCTTTTTTTGTTATTTTGTCTGTTTTTTCTTTGGTCTTAGTTAGAGAGAAAATCTTAGATAATGTTCAATTAATGGGAGAAGAGGTATCTGAGCATCTATTGATAAAAGAGAATAAAAAAATTGAAAATTATGAGATATTTATTAGAGCAGCTAGTATATGGTTAAATGATCAGATCAGAAAAGATAGAACTGAGGAAGAATTAAGAGAGTGGATGGAAAATTATAATAACTATATTAATCAGGAATTCAATACTCAAAAAGCTGAGTTATATGCTTCTATTGATAAAAAAGTTATAGGAGCCACTTACTGGGAAGGAGATGAAGATTTTGATGTGGATAAGGCTGAATGGTATAATTTAGCTTTATTAGCAAATGGAAGTGTAATATATACAGATACATATAGAGATATTAGAACTAGGGATTTGGGATTTACAATAGCTAAAAAGATTAATGATAGAAATGACGTTTTAGCTTTGGATATATATTTAGATGAACTATCTAGTGTAGAGAACATTGATGAGTTACCATTAGGAAGTTCTTTTTATCTCTGTGATGCTAAGGGAAATATTGTATATAGTATACATGAAAATAAAAATAGTGAGAAAGAGATAAATCTCTATATTCAAAAAGTTTTAAATGAGATTTTAGAGGGGAAACATGACGTTGCAGATTCCTTTACTATAGATATGCAAGGGAAAAAGAGAGGAGTTTACTATTCTAATTCTAAAAATGGTTGGATATCTATCCTTACAATCCCTTATACAACTCTCTTAGGTGAGGTAAAGGAGTTATACTATGTCTATATTGGAAGTTTTATATTCTTTATAATAATAGGGATAGTTACTTATTTTAGAGAGATAAAATTAAATAAGAAAATAGATGAGACAAATGAAGCGGTGAGAGTTTTAGGAAACTCTTACTATGCCATATATAAGGTAAATTTTGAAAAAGAAACATATTTTATGCTTAAAGCTTCTGATTATATGAGAGAAAAATTATCTAAAACAGGAAATTATCAAGTATTTTTAGAAACTGTACTTGAAGTTATAGAACCAGAAGCTAGAGAAGAGTTTAAAAAGGGATTTTCAATAGAGAATATAAGAGAATTAGTAAGAAGAAGAGTTAAAGATTTTGGTGGGGACTTTAAAAGAAACTTTAACTCTGATTATAGATGGGTAAATATAAGAGTCCTTTATGATGAGTCTTTAAGTACTACTGAGATTATTCTATGTTTTAAAGAGATTAATGAAGAAAAAAGACAACAATTAGAGCATATTGAATTGTTAAAAGATTCATTAAATACTATGGAGAAAAATATGGTAGCTAGAAATATATTTTTCTCTAATATGTCTCATGATATGAGAACTCCTTTAAATGGAATAATAGGTTTGTCAGAATTAGCAAAATCTCATGTGGAAAATCCTAAAGAGATAACTAGTTATTTAGATAAAATTAATAGTTCAAGTAAACAGCTTTTAAGTTTAATAAATGATATTTTGGATCTTTCAAAGGCAGAATTAGGAAAAAAAGAGTTAAATAGAGAGGAGTTTCATTTAAAGGAGAGTATAGAGGAGAGTTTAATTCTTTTTGAAGTAGATGCTAAGAGAATGGAAAAAGAGTTTTCGGTAGTTTATAAAATACAAAATAATATTGTAATAGGGGATTTTAATAAGTTACGCCAAATTTTAAATAATATTATTTCTAATGCATTTAAATATACTAGAATTGGAGATAAGATAACCTTAACTATAGAGGAAATAAAAAGAGAAAACTACTCTAATTTTTATTTTGAAATAAAGGATACTGGTTATGGAATGACTAAAGAATTTTTAGAAAAAATATTTGTTCCTTTTGAAAGAGAAACTAGATTTGGAGATAAGGGGATAAAAGGAACAGGACTTGGAATGGCCATAGTTAAAAATTTAGTAACACAATTAGATGGAGAGATAGAGATAACTAGTGAAATAGCTAAAGGAACTACAGTATCGATAATGATACCATTAGAAACTACTGATGAGGAAAAAGTAAGAATAGAAAAAAAGAAGGAGTTTGAAGGTTCAATAGAAGGAAAAACAATACTTATAGCTGAAGATAATGAGATAAATATGGAGATAGTTACAGAACTGCTTAAAATGAAAGGGCTTAATGTAATACAAGCTTGGGATGGATTAGAAGCTATACATAAATTTGAAGAATCTGAAGAGGGAAGTATAGATATTATTTTGATGGATATGCAAATGCCAAAGTTAGATGGTTGTGAAGTAGCTAAAAGAATAAGAAAACTATCAAGAAAAGATGCTAAAGTAGTACCTATAATAGCTGTAACTGCTAATGCTTTTCCTGAGGATATAGCAGCAACGACATTAGCTGGAATGAATGGACACATATCTAAACCAATTGACTTTAATCTATTAGATAAAAAATTACGTGAATATTTATAGAAATGATAGAATATTAAAATAAGTAGGTGGAAAGTGTGATAGATGATAAGGTTATACATAATATATTGCAGAAAGTAAATGTGGGAATTTGGACAATAGAAATTGATGAGAATAAGTTGCCAAGGATGTATGCAGATGAAACTATGTTAAGATTGATAGAGATGGAAAAAAGAGGGACTCCAGAAGAAGTTTATGAAAAGTGGTATGAAAATATAGAGAGAGATAGCTATCCAGTGGTAATGAAGGGGATAGAAGAAGCTATAAAAGATGGGAAAACAGAGATAAGTTATGCTTGGAAAAGTACTAAAAGAGGAAAAACATATGTTAGATGTGGAGGAAGCCTTGATCCTAAGTATAATAAGGGAATTCGTATCTCTGGATATCATCAAGATATAACAGAAGTAGTTGTAGCAAAGAAAGAAAAAGAGTGGTTAAAAGATTTGAATACAAGTATAACTAATTCTTTAGGAAAACTTTACGATGGAATTTATAGAGTAGATGTGGAGAAAGAGGAGATAATAATCTTAAAGTCTATCTATAATGAAAGTTTAGTTGAGAAAAAAATAAAATATGAAGAGTTTATTAAAAATTTAGAGGACAATTTTCAGGGAGAAAATATAAAAAAACTAAAAAAAGATTTTTCATTAGAAAAACTTAGAAATTTTTCTAGTGAAAAAGATGGATTAAAAGTAAACGAAGTTAGAAGTAAAAAAAGTTATTATGAATATAGTATATTTTTTCAAAAGGATAATTCAGAAAAGAAATACATAATAATAACATTAAAAAATATTGCTAATAGAAAAAAAATAGAAGAGGAAAATACTAGAACTTTAAAAGAAGCTTATGAAGCTGCTAAACAAGCTAATATATCAAAAACAAGTTTTCTCTCAAGAATGTCTCATGATATAAGAACTCCCATTAATGTCATAGTTGGAATGACAAATATAGCTATGAAAAACTTAGATGATAGAGTTAAAATAGAAGATAGCTTAACAAAAGTATTAAAAGCAAGTGATATACTTCTAGAACTAATAAATCAAGTTTTAGATATGAGTAAGATAGAGAATGAAAACTATTTAGAAAAGGTTGAAGTTTTTAATTTAAAAGAATTTGTAGAGAATTTAAGTCAAATTTATGGAGAACTATCTAGAAAGAAAAGACAAGAGTATTTAGTGAGATATGAAGGTAAAGTAGATGAGTATGTAAAAACTAATGTGGCTTCTTTACAAAGAATATTTACCAATGTTGTTTCTAATGCAATAAAATATACCCCTAATGATGGAAAAATAGAGATAATTTTAAGAGAGTTACCTGGAGAGAAAAGAGAGAGAAAAAGCTATCAATTAGAAGTAAGGGATAATGGAATAGGAATCTCAAAAGAGTTTATGGAAAAAATATATGAACCATTTAGTAGAGAGAAGAATAATGAAACAGGTGTTGGGTTGGGAATGTCTATTGTCCATAATCTAGTTTCTATGTTAAATGGAAATATAGATATTGAAAGTGAAATAGATAAGGGAACAACTGTATATATTACTTTAGAATTAGAAGTGGAAAAAGAGGATGGAAGTTGTGATGAGAGTTGCGATTTACATGAAGAAAAACTTGAAGATTTAAATCTCAATGGGAAAAAAATACTTTTAGTAGAGGACAATGAATTAAATAGAGAGATTGCTTATGAGTTATTAAAAGTAACAGGAGCACAAATAGTAATGGCAGACAATGGAAAAAGAGCAGTAGAGCTTTTTAATGAATCAGGAGAGGGAGAGTTAGATCTTATACTTATGGATATTCAGATGCCAGTTATGGATGGATATGTAGCTACTAAAAATATAAGAGGTTTAAAAAGAGAAGACTCAAAAAGAGTGAAGA
Organism: Fusobacterium sp.; assembly: GCA_019410665.1. GTDB lineage: Bacteria > Fusobacteriota > Fusobacteriia > Fusobacteriales > Fusobacteriaceae > Fusobacterium_A. Next base: position 1,989 of record DXSD01000005.1, on the reverse strand, counting down.
TAGTGGCTATGAGTGCTAATACTTTTTTAGATGATATTCAAAGGGCTAAACATTGTGGAATGAATGATTATATCTCTAAACCTATTGATATAAAAAAATTAATAGAAGTTTTAAAAAAAATATAATAAATTAAAATATTTCAAGAATGACTTGCTCTATTTATTCTTTTCAATCTTCGTCATTCTTGAATTTTTATATTCTCTTTATTAGATAAAAATATAAAAAACTATTGACAAAAAATGAAAAATGTTATATAGTTACATTATAAGAATTAGCACTCTTAATAAATGAGTGCTAACAAAAAGGTGATAAAGATGTCTATAACAGATAGAGAAAAACTGGTATTAAATGCCATAGTAAATTATTATCTCAACTTTGGAGATACTATAGGTTCTAGGACATTGGTAAAAAAATATGGAATTGATCTTTCTTCAGCAACTATTAGAAATGTAATGGCTGACTTAGAGGATATGGGATTTATAGCTAAAACACATACCTCTTCTGGAAGAATCCCTACTGATAAGGGGTATAAGTATTATCTTGAAGAGCTTTTAAAAGTAGAGAAACTTACAAAGCAAGAGAGAGAGAATATAGAGTTAGTATATGAAAATCGTGTAAATGAGTTAGATATGCTTTTGCAACAGACTTCGTCATTACTATCTAAGCTAACTACTTATGCAGGAATAGCTATGGAGCCAGCAACTCTTGTAGAGAGAGTAAAAAAAGTGGAGCTGGTGCATATAGATGATTATATGATAGTGGCAATAATAGTGTTGGATAATAGAAGTGTAAAAACTAAAAAACTGATGCTTACAACACCAATAACTAAGGAAGAGTTGGCTGAACTTTCAAGTGAGATAAATAGTAGATTAGAGGTTGAAGATCTGAGCCCAATAGATATAGAAAACTATATAGTAGGAAAGAAAAAGATTATTCCTATGAGTGGACATTATGAAGATGATAGTAAGCTATTTATAAATAATGTTCCAAGCATATTTAGAGATAAACATGTAAATGAGGTTTCAGAAGTTTTAGAACTATTTCATCACAGAAGAGATATTAGAGAGATTTTTGAGCATATAATAAATACTAAAAAACCTACTAATGGTAGAGTGGAAGTAGTATTTGGAGATGAATTAGGAATAAGAGGTTTAGAAGATTACAGCTTTGTTTATTCTACTTATAATATAGGAGAATCTCAAGGAGTAATTGGAGTAATAGGACCAAAGAGAATGGCTTATTCAAAAACTATGGGACTTATAAAATATGTAACTCAAGAGGTAAATAAAGTAATAAATCAAAATCAGATTGAGAGAAAGGAAGACATAGATGTTTAAGAAAAAAGATAATAATGAAGAGATAAAAGAGCAAAAAGATTGTGGATGTGGTCCAGATTGTAACTGTACTTGCCATGGTGAAGAGCATGTGGAAGAGGTAAAAGAGGAAAATATCTTAGCACAAAAAGATGAAGAGATAGGAAAGTTACAAGCAGAAGTAGAGGACTGGAAACAATCATATTTAAGAAAGCAAGCTGAGTTCCAAAACTTTACTAAGAGAAAAGAGAAGGAGATGGAGGAGCTTAGAAAATTTGCTTCAGAGAAGATAGTAACTAAACTTTTAGATGGACTAGATAACTTAGAGAGAGCTATAACAGCTTCATCAGCTACAAAAGATTTCGATGGACTAGTAAAAGGTGTAGATATGATACTAGGGCAACTAAAAGGAATCATGGAATCAGAAGGAGTAGAGGCAATAAAGGCTGAAGGAAAATATGATCCTGTATTCCACCATGCTGTAATGGTAGAGGATAATCCAGAATTTGAAGATGACCATATTGTACTAGAACTTCAAAAAGGTTATACAATGAAGGGAAAAGTAATTAGACCATCAATGGTTAAAGTTTGTAAAAGAGGATAATAATATAGTAAATAAAGTTTTAATATAAATTGAAGAGTATTTTAGGAGGTTTTAAAAATGAGTAAAATAATT
>DXSD01000049.1 GCA_019410665.1 Fusobacterium sp. | reverse complement strand
AAGGTAAAATAAAAAAACTTTAATTTATAAGAGTTTTAATAAATTGAATCAACAAACTTTTAAAAGATTAGGAGGAAAAAATGAAGTCAATGATTAGAATGAGAATGAGTTCACATGATGCACACTATGGAGGAAACCTTGTAGATGGAGCAAGAATGCTACAGTTATTTGGAGATGTTGCAACTGAACTTTTAATCCAAATGGATGGAGATGAAGGATTATTTAAAGCTTATGATAGCGTTGAGTTTATGGCTCCTGTATATGCTGGAGACTTCATAGAAGCAGTGGGAGAGATAGTAAGTACAGGAAATACTTCTAGAAAAATGGTATTTGAAGCTAGAAAAGTAATAGTACCAAGACCTGATATTAATGATTCAGCTGCAGATGTACTTCCAGAGCCTATAGTAGTGTGTAGAGCTAGTGGAACTTGTGTTACTCCAAAGGATAAACAAAGAAAAAAATAGTGAGGAGGTAACATAATTATGGAAAAATTAATAATTACAGCAGCTATTTGTGGAGCTGAAGTAACAAAGGAAAATAACCCAGCTGTACCTTATACAGTGGAAGAGATAGTAAGAGAAGCTTATAGTGCATATAAAGCTGGAGCAGCAATAATACATCTACATGTAAGAGAAGATGATGGGACACCTACTCAATCTAAAGAGAGATTTAAGGCATGTATTGATGCTATAAGAGAAAAATGCCCAGATGTAATAATCCAACCTTCTACTGGTGGAGCTGTTGGAATGACAGATTTAGAGAGATTACAACCTACTGAGTTAGGAATAGAGATGGCAACATTAGATTGCGGAACTTGTAACTTTGGTGGAGATGAAGTATTTGTAAATACAGAAAATACTATTAAGAACTTTGGGAAAATAATGATAGAAAGAAATGTAAAACCAGAGATTGAAGTATTTGATAAAGGAATGGTAGATTATGCTATCAGATATGCAAAACAAGGTTTTATAAAAGAGCCTATGCACTTTGACTTTGTATTAGGTGTTCAAATGGCAGCTAGTGCTAGAGACCTTGTATTTATAAGTGAAAGTATTCCACAAGGATCTACTTGGACAGTAGCAGGAATAGGAAGACATGAATTCCCTATGGCAGCTTTAGCAATAGTAATGGGAGGACATGTAAGAGTAGGATTTGAAGATAATGTATACATAGATAAAGGGGTTTTAGCTAAATCTAATGGAGAATTAGTTGAGAAAGTTGTAAGAATGGCTAAGGAACTAGGAAGAGAGATAGCAACTCCAGATGAAGCAAGAAGAATTTTAAGTTTAAAAAAATAAATTTAGTTTAGGGGGTATCAAAATGTTAAAAGGATGTAAATACGGAACACATAGAGTAATAGAACCACAAGGAGTTTTACCACAACCAGCTTTAAAAATAAATAATGATATGAATATTTATTCAAATGAGATTTTAATAGATGTTATAGCACTAAATATTGACTCAGCATCATTTACTCAAATAGAAGAGGAAGCAGGACATGATGTTGAAAAAATAAAAGCTAAAATTAAAGAGATTGTTGGAGAAAGAGGAAAAATGCAAAATCCAGTAACAGGATCTGGAGGAATGTTAATTGGAAGAATAGAAAAAATTGGTCCTGACTTAGAAGGAAAAATCAACTTAAAAGTGGGAGATAAAATAGCAACTCTAGTATCTTTATCACTTACTCCATTAAGAATAGATGAGATAATAGATGTAAAACCAGATATAGATAGAGTAGAGATTAAAGGAAAAGCTATCTTATTTGAAAGTGGAATCTATGCTGTATTACCAGAAGATATGCCTGAAACTTTAGCACTAGCAGCATTAGACGTAGCAGGAGCTCCAGCACAAGTAGCAAAACTTGTAAAACCTTGTGAATCAGTAGTAATTTTAGGATCAGCAGGAAAATCTGGAATGCTTTGTGCATATGAAGCTGTAAAAAGAGTAGGGCCTACAGGAAATGTAATAGGATTAGTTAGAAATGAGCAAGAGAAAGCTCTATTAGAAAGAGTAAGTTCAAAAGTAAAAGTTGTAATAGCAGACGCGACTAAACCAATAGATGTATTAAATGCTGTATTAGCAGCTAATGATGGAAAAGAAGTAGATGTGGCAATAAACTGTGTAAACGTAGCAAATACAGAGATGTCAACTATACTTCCAGTAAGAGATTTAGGAATAGCTTACTTCTTCTCAATGGCTACATCATTTACTAAAGCGGCTTTAGGAGCAGAGGGAGTAGGAAAAGACGTTACTATGATCGTAGGAAATGGATATACTAAAGACCATGCTGCTATAACTTTAGAAGAGTTAAGAGAGAGTGCAGTTTTAAGAGAAATATTTAATGAGTTATATGTATAATATATATTAATGTAGAAACTAGAAAAAAAGTGGAAATTTTAGTTAAATTTTGAAATGGAATAAGGAGATGAGAATATGAATATGGTTAATACAAGAGCGAAGTTTTTCCCAAATGTAACTGATGCAGAATGGAACGATTGGCACTGGCAAGTAAGAAATAGAATAGAAACTTTAGATGACTTAAAAAAATACATAACTTTAAGTGAAGAAGAGGAAGAAGGAGTTAAAAAGACTCTAGAAACTTTAAGAATGGCTGTAACTCCATACTATTTTTCATTGATGGATATAAATGATCCTAACTGTCCAGTAAGAAAGCAAGCTATACCATCAATAAAAGAGATACATAAGTCAGAAGCTGATTTATTAGACCCATTACATGAAGATGAAGATTCACCTGTTCCAGGATTGACACATAGATATCCAGATAGAGTATTATTACTTATAACTGATATGTGTTCTATGTATTGTAGACACTGTACAAGAAGAAGATTTGCAGGAGCACATGATGATGCTATGCCTCTAGAAAGAATAGATAAGGCTATAGAATATATTGCAAAAACTCCTCAAGTAAGAGACGTATTATTATCTGGAGGAGATGCTCTATTAGTATCTGATGAAACATTAGAGTATATCATTAAAAAATTAAGAGCTATCCCTCATGTAGAGATAATAAGAATTGGATCAAGAACACCAGTAGTTCTTCCACAAAGAATTACTCCTGAGTTAGTAGAGATGCTTAAAAAGTATCATCCAATTTGGTTAAATACTCACTTTAACCATCCAAAAGAAGTAACTCCAGAAGCTAAAGCAGCTTGTGAGAGATTAGCGAATGCTGGAATCCCATTAGGAAACCAATCAGTATTATTAAGAGGAATAAATGATTGTGTTCATGTAATGAAGAGACTTGTTCATGAGTTAGTAAAAATGAGAGTTAGACCTTACTATATTTATCAATGTGACCTATCTATGGGACTTGAGCATTTTAGAACACCAGTTTCTAAAGGAATTGAGATTATAGAAGGATTAAGAGGACATACTTCTGGATATGCAGTACCTACATTTGTTGTAGACGCACCTGGTGGAGGAGGAAAAACTCCTGTAATGCCTCAATATGTAATCTCTCAATCACCTCATAAAGTTGTATTAAGAAACTTTGAAGGAGTTATTACTACTTATACAGAGCCAGAAAACTATAAAGATGAGTGTCAATGTGATGATTGTAAAGCTAAGAGAATGAATACTGGAGTATCTAAACTTCTTAGCGGTGGGGCAATGGCAATTGAACCTAAAGAATTAGATAGACATAAAAGAAATGAAAAATAATTCTAGTATAAAGAGGTAGCAATGTTAGATGTATATGCACTTTTAAAGGATTACAAAAGAATATCTATAATAGGAATGGAAAAAAATGTAGGAAAAACAACACTGCTTAACTTTCTTATAAATAGGATAGGGGATAAGAAAGTAGTGGGACTCACATCTATTGGAAGAGATGGAGAGGAAGTAGATGTTGTTACAACTACATCTAAACCTAGGATATATGTATATCCAAATACAATAATAGCTACTGCTAGAGACTGTTTGAGAAACTGTGATATAACAGGAGAGATTCTGTATACCACAGATTTCTCAACCCCTATGGGGAATATAGTGCTAGTTAGAGCGATTTCAGCTGGATATGTTGATATAGCAGGACCATCATATAATGCTCAAATAAAGGAGATATTAGAATTGATGGAGAGGTTTGGAAGTGAACTTTCCATTGTAGATGGGGCACTTAGCAGAAAAGGAAGTGCTATGAGTGATGTAACAGAAGCTACAATTCTTTCAACAGGGGCAGCTCTCTCTTTAGATATGAGTAAGGTAATAGATGAAACTAAAACAACAGTTTCGTTGTTACAACTTCCAAGTTTAGAAAATGTAAATTTAAAGAAGATGATAGAGGAACATTTTTTAGAAACTAGGGCTATTGTTATTTACAAGAATAATAAAATAGTGAATTTAGAGGGAATAAGTTCTTTAGAATCAAATGAGGAGATAAAGAACTATTTTAGTGAAGATATAAAAATTATAGCAGTTAGAGGAGCAATTACACAGAAGTTTTTAGAAGTTTTGATAAAAAATAGGCAAAATTTTAAAAACTTGACTCTAGTTATAAAAGATGGAACAAGAGTGTTTACAGATTTTGTAACTTTAAGAAAAATAGAAGCCTGTGGAATAAATATAAAAGTATTAAATCCAATAAATCTTCTATTTGTAACCTGTAATCCTCACTCTCCTTTGGGATATGAATTTCCTAAAGAGAGATTTAAGACTCTTTTAGAAGAGAAGTTAAATGTAGATGTGATAGATGTAGTAGGTGAAAAAATATGAGGTTTATAGATGATAAAAGTTTAAATAGATTAGGATTTAAATCACTTTTAAATAGAGTTGAAGTATTATCCCCATATGGTGCTGAGAAGTTAAAAAAAATAAAGAACTATCTCAAAGGGGAGGAAAAAGAGCTAGAAAGAGAATTTTTTAAAATGGAGACTTTTTTAGAATTTTCTAAAAATAATAGAGATTTAATAAGAAATATTGAAGGAGTCATTCATAGATTAAAAAATATAAAAAATGTGTTAAATAACTGTTTGAAAGGAAATATTTTAGATGATGTAGACTTCTTTGAATTGAAAGTTCAAGGAATGTTGATGCAAAATTTAAATGAATATTTAAAAGAATTTCCTAAAGAATTGGAAATATTTAGGTTAAATGAGATAAAAGAACTAGTAGAAGCTTTAGATCCAGATGGAGAGAGAGTTCCTACCTTTTATATATATGATAGTTATTCTGAAAAATTAAAAGAGATTAGAGATAGAAAAAAATCTATAGAGAGAAAAATATTTGCTTCAAAGGATTTAGAAGAAGTAGGAAGATTAAAAGAGGAAAGACTTAATATTTTAGTAGAAGAGGAACAAGAAGAATTAGAAATAAGAAAAGTTCTTTCACAAGAAGTTCTAAAGTTTGGCGAACTATATTTAGATAATATTGACAAAATAGGGAATTTAGATTTTTTAATGGCAAAAGTAAAATTTGCACAACAATATGGTGGAAAAAGAGCAAAAATATCTACAGATATGAAAATTATAGCTAAAGGACTTATAAATATAGAAGTAAAAGAGATGTTAGAGAGTAAGGGAAAAGAGTTTACTCCTATTGACATAGAATTAAATTCAGGAGTTACTGTGATAACAGGGGCTAACATGGGAGGAAAAAGTGTAGCTCTAAAAACAATAACAGAAAATCTATTGCTTTTTAATTATGGTTTCTTTGTAGTAGCAGATGAAGCTGAATTTCCAATAGTGGATTTTGTCTTCTTTGTTTCTGATGATATGCAAGATATATCAAAAGGATTAAGTACTTTTGGTGCAGAAATAATGAAGTTGAAAGAAGTTAATATATTTTTAGAATTAGGAAATGGATTTGTAGTATTTGATGAATTTGCAAGGGGAACAAATCCAAAAGAGGGACAAAAATTTGTGAAGGCTCTGGCAGAGTGTTTAAATGAAAAAGAGAGTATTTCATTGATAACTACACATTTTGACGGAGTTGCTCGAGCCAACATGAATCACTATGAGGTAGTGGGATTAAAAAATGTGGATTTTAATAAGTTGAAAAGAAAAATTGAGATCACTGTAAATTCAATGAGTTTAATACAGGATTATATGGATTATAGATTGGAAAAGTCAAAGGATAGTGAAGTCCCAAAAGATGCTTTAAATATAGCTAAACTTATAGGGATAAATGAAAAATTTGCCAATATAATATTACAAGAGTATAGCAAGGAGGATTAAGAGAATGGAGAGCAAATTAAATCTAAATTGGAATTTAGTAGAAGAGGCTCGTACTTCAGCAAAGAAAATAGCTGCTGATGCCCAAGTATTTATAGATAAACATAGTACTGTAACAGTTGAAAGAACTATATGTAGATTACTAGGAATAGATGGAATTGATGAGTTTGAAGTTCCTCTACCAAACGTAGTAGTAGATTTTATTAAAGAGAATGGAAATCTTTCTTTAGGGGTAGCTAAATACTTAGGAAATGCTATGTTAGAAACTGGGCTTCAACCACAAGAGATAGCAGAAAAAGTAGCTAAAAAAGAGTTAGATATAACTAAGATGAAATGGCATGATGATTTTGATATAAGATTAGCAATAAAACCAATTGTTGATGCAAATATTGAAAGAATTAAAGCTAACAGAGCAAAAAGAGAGGAGTATTTAAATGTATATGGAGACAAAAAAGGTCCATACATTTATGTAATAGTTGCTACTGGAAATATCTATGAAGACGTTACTCAAGCAGTTGCAGCTGCAAGACAAGGAGCTGACGTTATAGCAGTTATAAGAACTACAGGGCAATCACTTCTTGACTATGTACCATATGGAGCTACTACTGAAGGATTCGGAGGAACAATGGCTACTCAAGAAAACTTCAGAATTATGAGAAAAGCTCTTGATGAAGTAGGAGTAGAATTAAAAAGATATATAAGATTATGTAACTATTGTTCAGGATTATGTATGCCAGAAATAGCTGCTATGGGAGCTTTAGAAAGATTAGATATGATGCTTAATGACGCATTATATGGAATATTATTCAGAGACATTAACATGAAGAGAACTTTAATTGACCAATTCTTCTCAAGAGTTATTAATGGATTTGCAGGAGTTATAATCAATACAGGTGAAGATAACTATTTAACTACAGCAGATGCGATTGAAGAAGCTCATACAGTTTTAGCTTCTCAATTTATAAATGAGCAATTTGCTCTAGTAGCTGGACTTCCAGAAGAGCAAATGGGACTTGGACATGCTTTTGAAATAAACCCAGATACTAAAAATGGATTCTTATATGAATTAGCTCAAGCTCAAATGGCAAGAGAGATATTCCCTAAAGCACCTTTAAAATATATGCCACCTACAAAGTTTATGACAGGAAATATTTTTAAAGGACATGTACAAGATGCTTTATTTAATATGGTAACTATAATGACTGGACAAAAAGTTCACTTATTAGGAATGTTAACAGAGGCTATCCATACTCCATTTATGTCAGATAGAGCACTTTCAATTGAAAATGCAAAATATATCTTCAATAATATGGAAGATTTTGGAAATGATATAGAATTCAAAAAAGATGGTATTATGGTAAATAGAGCTAAAGAAGTACTAGAGAAAGCAGCTGAACTTCTAAAAACTATTGAAACAACAGGAATATTTAAAACACTAGAAGGTGGAGTATTTGCTGGAATTAGAAGACCAATAGATGGAGGAAAAGGATTAGCTGGAGTATTTGAAAAAGATTCAAGTTACTTTAACCCATTTATAGAATCAATGCTTGGAGGTAAAAGATAATGTCTGGAGGATTATATTCAACTGATAAAAAAGATTTTGATAAAACACTAGATTTAACTCAATTAAAACCTTACGGAGATACAATGAATGATGGAAAAGTTCAATTAAGTTTTACTCTTCCAGTACCTAATAATGAAAGAGGAGTAGAAGCTGCTCTACAACTTGCAAAAAAAATGGGATTTGTAGATCCAGCAGTAGCTTTTTCAGAAGCATTAGATAAAGAGTTCTCATTCTATGTTGTATATGGATCAACTTCACATAGTGTTAACTATGAAGATATTCATGTTCAAGCATTAGAAATAGATACTATGGATATGCATGAATGTGAAGAGTATATTAAAGAAAATATAGGAAGAGATGTAGTAATGATAGGAGCTAGTACTGGAACAGATGCTCATACTGTTGGTATAGATGCTATCATGAATATGAAGGGATATGCAGGACACTATGGTCTTGAAAGATATAAAGGAATAAAAGCTTATAACTTAGGAAGCCAAGTTCCAAATGAAGAGTTTATTCAAAAAGCTATTGAGTTAAAAGCTGATGCTTTAATAGTTTCTCAAACTGTAACACAAAAAGATGTTCATATTAAAAACTTAACTAACTTAGTAGAGCTATTAGAGGCAGAAGGATTAAGAGACAAAGTTATCTTAATAGCTGGAGGAGCTAGAATTACTAATGAACTTGCTAAAGAGTTAGGATATGATGCTGGATTTGGACCAGGAAAATATGCTGATGATGTGGCAACATTCATAGTAAAAGAGATGGTAAACAGAAAAAATAAATAACAGTTTTACATGCCATAACCTATAATTCAAAAGGATAGACTTTGAGATTTAATCTCAAAGTTTATCTTTTTTTGTTTGAAAAAATTTCAAAAAACTGATAAAATTATAAAATGGATTCTTTTAGCTTAAAATATATAGAGATTAAAAATATAAAAGATTGAGATTAGGAGGAGAAATTGTGAAAAAAGCTTCAATCATAACTTATGGTTGTCAAATGAATGTAAATGAAAGTGCAAAAATAAAAAAGATGTTCCAGAATATGGGGTATGAGATAACTGATAATATAGAGGAATCAGATGTTACTTTTTTAAACACATGTACAGTGAGAGAGGGAGCTGCCACTCAGATATATGGTAAATTAGGAGAACTAAAATATATAAAAGAAACAAAGGGAATGATAATAGGAGTAACTGGATGTTTTGCTCAGGAGCAGGGAATTGAACTTGTTAAAAAGTTTCCTCAAATAGATGTTGTTATGGGAAATCAAAATATAGGGAGAATTCCTCAAGCTATTGATGATATAGAGCATGGAGTAGAAAAGCATCTTGTATTTACAGATTGTGAAGATGATTTACCGCCAAGATTAGATGCTGACTTTGACTCTAAAAAGACAGCTTCAATATCAATAACTTATGGATGTAATAACTTCTGTGCTTACTGTATAGTGCCATATGTAAGAGGAAGAGAGAGATCTGTTCCTATGGAAGAGATTTTACATGATGTTAGACAATATGTAGCAAAGGGATATAAAGAGATAATACTACTTGGTCAAAATGTAAACTCTTATGGAAAAGAGTTTAAAAATGGGGATAACTTTGCAAGATTATTAGAGGAGATTTGTAAAGTAGAGGGAGATTTTATAGTTAGATTTGTATCTCCACATCCTAGAGATTTTACTGATGAAGTAATAGATGTAATTGCTAAAAATGAAAAGATAGCAAGATCTTTACATTTACCATTACAAGCTGGATCAAGTAGAGTTTTAAAAGCTATGAATAGAGGATATACAAAGGAGCAGTACATAGCTTTAGCTAATAAAATAAAGGAAAGAATCCCAGGAGTAGCTTTAACAGCAGATATTATAGTTGGATTCCCAGGAGAAACAGAAGAGGATTTCCAAGATACTTTAGATGTAGTTAGACAGATTCAATTTGAAAATAGTTTCATGTTTATGTACTCTATAAGAAAAGGTACAAAGGCAGCAACTATGGAGAATCAAATAGATGATAAAGTGAAGAAAGATAGACTTCAAAGATTAATTGAAGTGCAAAATGCATGTTCCTTAGCAGAGAGTAAAACTTATTTAGGGAAAGTTGAAAGAGTATTAGTAGAGGGAGAAAGTAAGAAAAATAAAGAGGTTTTAAGTGGTAGAACTTCAACAAATAAAATAGTTCTTTTTAAAGGAGATAAATCTTTAGAGGGAACATTTGTAAATGTAAAGATAAATGATTGTAAAACTTGGACTCTATATGGAGATATTGTAGAAGAATAATATAAAAATATCGAGGTGGATATGGATAGATTGGATAAGTTTCTTTTAAAGGAGCTATTGGAGATAGGAAAGCAACTTGGATTAAAATTAAAAGCTGGAATAAAGAAAAATGAATTGAAGGAATTAATAGAAGAGGATATAAAAAATAAAGAAAATACTGACATTGCCTGGGGAACTTTAGAGGTTTTACCAGATGGATATGGATTTTTAAGAGGAACAAGTGTGGAGAAAGATATATATGTATCTGCTTCTCAAGTTAGAAAATTTAAGCTAAGAACAGAAGATATAGTCGTAGGAGAGGTAAGAGAGCCTTCTGGGGATGAGAAAAACTATGCTCTTAAAAAAGTGCTTTTAGTAAATGATAGTACATTGGAAGCAGCTGAAGCAAGAGTACCTTTTGAAGAACTTATTCCAGCATATCCCACTGAAAAATTTAGATTAGAAACAGATAGTAGGAATATATCTGGAAGGATAATAGATTTAGTAGCTCCAATAGGTAGAGGTCAGAGGGCGTTAATAATTGCCCCACCTAAAGCTGGAAAAACTATGCTTATAAGTAATATAGCTAATTCTATTATGAAAAATAGCAAAGATGTAGAGGTTTGGATTTTACTGATAGATGAAAGACCAGAAGAGGTTACAGATATAAAGGAAACAGTTATAGGAGCACAGGTTTTTGCTTCAACTTTTGATGAGGATCCAAAAAATCATATAAAGGTAACAGAAAGTATATTAGAGAGAGCTAAAAGAAAAGTTGAAAATGGAGAGAATGTAGTTATACTTATGGATTCTTTAACAAGACTTGCTAGAGCTTATAATATAGTTATGCCTTCAAGTGGAAAATTAATCTCTGGAGGAATAGATCCTACTGCTCTATATTATCCAAAAAACTTTTTTGGAACAGCTAGAAATATAAGAGGTGGAGGAAGCCTTACAATAATAGCAACAGTACTTGTAGATACAGGAAGTAAGATGGATGATATAATATATGAAGAGTTTAAATCAACTGGTAACTGTGATATTCACTTAGATAGAAATTTAGCTGAGCTAAGATTGTTCCCAGCTATTGATATTCAACGTTCTGGAACAAGAAAAGAGGAGCTATTAATTCCTAAAAAAGAATTGGAGTTAATTTGGAAGATAAGAAGGCATCTTTCAAAATTTGATAAAGCAGAGAGTTTAAAAAGATTAGTAGATACTCTAAAAAGTACTGATAGTAATAAAGATATGTTAGAGCAGTTTGAAAAAGGAGTAGGAGATGAAAAATAAGATAGCTATACTATTAATATTAATTACTGCCTTTTATGTAGGTATAGTAATAGGAAATCCTTTTAAAACTGAAGTTGTAGATTTATCTAAATTCACTGATTACTATGAAGAAGGAGCTATAGAAACAGGTGGTTGGGAGGTACAAAAGGATAATTTTTATACTTTTGTAAAGGAGTACTCATTTGATAGATCACAAGAGGGACCAGATATAGTAGTTGAGGAAGAGGATGGTATACCAGAAAAAAAAGTTTACGTAGTTAAAAAGGGAGATACTCTATCGGAGATTGCAGAAGCTAACGGAATGGGATTAAGTGTTTTAATGGCAAATAATCCAGGAGTATCTGCTAATAATTTAAAGATAGGACAAAAATTAACAGTTTTAACAGGAAATGGTATTTTTTATAAGGTAGCAAAGGGAGATTCACTAAGTAAAATAGCTGATCTGTTTAAAGTTGAAGTGGAGAGTATAAAGAAAGTAAATAAATTGACAAGTGATATTGTTCAAGTAGGAGATACTTTATATATAAAAGATCCAAATGTATCAAGATACTTAGGAACGAGAAGCCCAAATGCTGATAATAGAAGTAACTTAGGGTTTATAATGCCAATAAAATATACAGGAATAACAAGTCCTCAAGGAAATAGATACCATCCTGTTTTAAAAAGATATATATATCATGCAGGAGTTGATTTAAGAGCACGCTTTATACCTCTTTATGCATCTAAAGAGGGAAAAGTAACCTTTGCAGGAACAATGAATGGTTATGGAAAAATAATTATAATAAAACATAGTGGTGGTTATGAGACTAGATATGCTCATCTGGATAAAATAGGTGTCAGAAAAGGGCAATATGTTAAAACTGGAGAGCTAATAGGAAAAACAGGACAGAGTGGAAGAGTAACAGGACCACATCTTCATTTTGAATTAAGAAAAAATGGCAAAATAATGAATGCTATGAAATATATGCCTAAGTCAAAATAGTGAGGGATAGATATGAGTAGAGTAATTAAAGTAGGAAACCTTTTAATAGGTGGAGGAAATCCAGTAGTTATACAATCTATGACTAATACTACAACAAGTGATGTAGAATCAACTGTTAATCAAATAAAAAAATTGGAAGCTGTTGGTTGTCAGTTAGTAAGAATGACAATAAATAATGAGGAAGCAGCTAAAGCTATTGGGGAGATAAAAAAGAGAGTTAATCTCCCTCTTTGTGCAGATATTCATTTTGATTATAAGTTAGCACTGTTAGCTATAGAGAATGGAATAGATAAACTTAGAATAAATCCTGGAAATATAGGATCTGATGAAAATATTAAAGCTGTTGTAGAAAAAGCAAAAGAGAAAAATATCCCTATAAGAATAGGAGTAAACTCTGGTTCAATTGAAAAACATATTCTAGAAAAGTATGGAAAACCTACTGTTGATGGAATGGTAGAGAGTGCTATGTACCACGTCAATTTGCTAGAAAAGTTTGGTTTTAATGATATAGTTATCTCTTTAAAAGCTAGTAATGTAAAGATGATGGTAGAAGCTTATAGAAAGATAAGTAAACTTGTTGATTATCCACTACATCTTGGAGTGACAGAAGCTGGAACAGCTTTTCAAGGGACAGTAAAATCTGCTATAGGAATAGGCTCTTTATTAGTTGATGGAATTGGAGATACAATAAGAGTATCTTTAACTGAAGATCCAGTAGAAGAGATAAAAGTTGCTAGGGAGATATTGAAAGTTTTAGGATTAGTAGAGGCTGGAGTGGAGATTGTATCTTGTCCTACTTGTGGTAGAACTGAGATTGACTTAATAGGGCTGGCTAAAAAAGTTGAAAAAGAGTTTGAAACTGAGAAAAGAAAGATAAAGATAGCTGTTATGGGCTGTGTTGTAAATGGACCAGGAGAAGCTAGAGAAGCTGATTATGGAGTTGCTGGGGGAAAAGGAGTAGGAGTTCTTTTCAAGAAAGGGAAAATAGTTAAAAAAGTCAATGAAGAAGAGATACTTCCAGAGTTAAAAAAGATGATACTAGAGGATGAAAAGAATAATTAAGTGGGAAATTTTAAACTTTTTTCTCAAAGATTTCGTCTAAATATTATAAAAAAATGTGAGGGTAAATTTAATGGACTTTGATGAGATTTTCGAAGAGTATTTTGATAGGATATATTACAAAGTTTTAGGAGTAGTAAAAAATCCTGAAGATGCTGAAGACATATCTCAGGAAGTTTTTATGAGTGTCTATAGAAACTTAAAAAGTTTTCGTTCAGAGAGTAACATATATACTTGGATATATAAGATTGCAATAAATAAAATTTATGATTTCTTTAGAAAAAGAAAGATAGAGCTAGATATAAATGAAGAGATTTTAATGCTAGAGGATACTAATGATGTTAATACTTCAATTCTTTTAGAGGAGAGGTTGAAGCTTTTAGCACCAAAGGAGAGAGAGATTGTAATTTTAAAAGATATATATGGATATAAACTGAAGGAGATAGCTGAGATGAAAAATATAAATATTTCAACGATAAAATCCATATATTATAAAGCAATTAAGGATATGGGAGGAAATTGATATGGTATCACCAAAGGATAGAGTTAAAGCGAATATTTATAAAGAGTTATTTGAAGAGGAGAAGAGAAAGAATAAGAGAAAATCACTATTTTCCCTATCTCTGTTTTTTCTAGGGGTTTTTACAAGTTCTACTTATCAAACAATAATGCAAGATATTCCTATGGAATCAACAGTTAACTTTGTTGTTAATAAAGGGGCTTCAACTTTTGATAGAAAAAAAGTTGATATCTCTATGGAACATTTTTTTAGTAATAATTTCTTTGATGACAAAAAAGTTGAACTCAGTACAGATGAACTTTTTGGATTAGATACACAAATTTAGTGAGGAGTAGTAATGAGAAAAATATTTGGTTTTATTACGATGGTGTTATGCTCATCTATGATTTTAGCTTCTGAAGGGCTTGGAATTGTATCAGATGAAGATCTTTTAAAAGTTGGTGTAAGTCCTGAGAATATAGAGAAGGCTAAGATGATGGTAAGTAAAGTAAGTACAAATTATAAGATGCTTATATTAGAAAAAAAACAGTTAGAGTTAGAAGTTAACAAATATGTTCTAGAGGGACCAGAAGCAAATTTAGATAAAATAGATGTTATTTTTGATAAAATTGGAGATATAGAAGCTAGTATTTTAAAAGATAGAATAAGAAGTCAGATAGAGATGCAAAAATATATATCTCAAGATCAATATATAAAAGCTAGAGATATGGCTATTAGAAGATTAAATATACCTAAATGAGGCTGTTGCAAATTCTTAAATTGAAATCAAAAAGTAAAAATATTTAATAATATAAAAGGAAAAAAGTTTACTTCCAATCGCTAGTGCTTACGCAATGCTCATTACAGTAAATTTTTTTCCTTTTCCTTTACTCTTTTATTATCCCAATTTCAATTTAAGAAATTTTCTAGAATAGATAATAAACTTCAAGAATGACGAAGA
>DXSD01000048.1 GCA_019410665.1 Fusobacterium sp. | reverse complement strand
CGGACTGCGCTATATTCCGACGCCTTTCTCTCAAGACAAGAATAATTATAGCATCAATATTAAAAACTGTCAACACTTTTTTTAAAAAATTTTTTATTTTTTTTATACATCAATCTAACCCTTGAATTATAAGGGTTTGTCTTTTTATTACTTTTGTAGTATAATATATTAGCAGAATTATTTTACACAAAATAAGGAGGTAAATTTTATGAAAAATACAAAAAAAATTATTTCAAGTTTACTTTTAGGTTTAACTTTAGTTGGATGTACATCTTCTCCATTTTTAGATGAAACTGGTTCAGTTAATAAAAAGACTTCTGGTACTGCTGGTGGAGCTGCTGCTGGTGCTCTATTAGGACAAATAATTGGAAAGGATACTAAGGGAACTTTAATTGGTGCTGGTATAGGTGCTCTAGCAGGTCTTGGTTGGGGAGCTTATAGAGATAATCAAGAAAGAGAATTAAGAGAGAAACTTAAAAACACTGAGGTTGAAGTTAATAGGGAGGGAGACAATCTTAACCTCTACCTACCTGGTGGAGTTACATTTGCTACTAACAGTGCAAATATTGCCTCTAATTTTTACTCTCCATTAAACTCTATAGCCTCTGTTTTAGTTCAATATCCAGAAACTAGAGTAATTGTAAATGGATATACTGATAATACTGGTTCTGTTGCTTATAACTTAGATCTTTCTCAAAGAAGAGCTGCTAGTGTAAGAGATTATCTAGTTTCACAAGGAGTAGCTTCTTATAGAGTAACATCTATTGGTCATGGTATAGATAATCCTAGAGCAACTAACTCTACAGCTGCTGGAAGAGCAGAAAATAGAAGAGTAGAGATACAAATACTACCATTAAATTAATTGAATATTAATTTTTATTGACATTTTTATATTTTTCCTCTATACTTAAAACTAAGATTTTAAAAGGGGGAAAAGTTATGAAATTAAGGCAGTGGCTATTAAAATTATAATTTAATATATTTTATTATGGCTAGGTCTTATTTTGTAAAGATTAGAGTTTCTTCTCTATGAGCATATCTTTGTTTTTTAGCCAATAGTTTATCTATTGGCTTTTCTTTTTAAATTTACCAGCTATAATAGCTGGTTTTTTTATTAATTTTGTTTAAAGGGGGAGTTTTTATGCAATTTTTTTCTGGAAGATTTAAAGAGAAGGCAAGCAGTTTAATTTTAGATTTTCATTCATCAATCAATTTTGATAAAAGACTTTATAAATATGATATCATGGGAAGTATTGCCCATGTGAGAGGGCTTGGAAAACAGGAAATAATCCCTTTAGAGGATTCAAAGCTTATTGAAAAAACTTTAAGAGAGATTTTAGCAGATATAGAAGAGGGAAAAATTGAGTTTTCTATTGAGTATGAAGATATACATATGAATATTGAAAAAATCCTTATAGATAGAATTGGAGATGTTGGAAAGAAACTTCATACTGGAAGAAGTAGAAATGATCAAGTAGCTGTAGATATGAAACTATTTACTAAAGATGAGATTGTAAAAGTTCAAGCTCTACTTCTTGATCTATTAGAGATTATTAACACCTTAGCTAAGGAGAATATATCTACATATATGCCTGGTTTTACACACTTACAAAAGGCTCAACCTGTATCTTTTTCTCACTATGTTTTAGCATATGCTGAGATGTTTAGAAGAGACTATATCAGACTCTCTAATGCTATTAAATTAGCTGATACTTCACCTTTAGGGGCTGCTGCCTTAGCTGGAACTACTTATCCACTAGATAGGGAGTTTACAGCTTCACAGCTAGGTTTTGCCTCTCCTACTTGGAATAGTATGGACAGTGTAAGTGATAGAGACTATCTTATTGAACTTATGAATGCTTTTTCCTTAATTATGGTACATCTATCTCGTTTCTGTGAAGAGATAATTATTTTTAGTTCAAATGATTTTGGATATATTGAGTTAAGTGACTCATTTTCAACTGGAAGTAGTATTATGCCTCAAAAGAAAAACCCAGATGCTGCTGAACTAATAAGAGGAAAAAGTGGTAGAGTTTTTGGAGATCTAATGGCCCTTTTAACAACTATGAAGGGAATTCCTCTAGCTTATAATAAGGATATGCAAGAGGATAAAGAAAACTTTTTTGATGCTTTAGACAGTGTAAAAGGGTGTCTAACTGTTTTTAATGGAATGTTACACACTACTAAGGTGAAAAAGGATAGAATGCTAGAAGCTGCTGCACAAGGGTTTATAAACGCCACTGATGTTGCTGACTTCTTAACTGAAAAGGGAATGAGTTTTAGAGATGCTTATAAAATTGTAGGGGGAATGGTTGCTTACTGTATTGACAATAATACTACCTTTGAAGCTTTAACTATTGAGGCTTATAAAGAGTTCTCTGAACTTTTTGATGAGGGAATATATGAAACTATCTCTATTAAAAACTGTGTAGAAAAAAGAACCACACTAGGTGGTCCTGGTAAAGAGAGCATCTTAGCTCATATTGAGTTTTTAGATAAATTTATACTTGAATCTGAGAAATATGTAAATGAGTTTAAATTGAATGAGATTTTATAAACTTCTCACCATCAGTAAACCCTTGATGGTACACAGCTAACAATCTCTCTCTGCTCTTCTCAAATCTATCTATCTTTAGAGGGGCAGAGGGAGCTATAACTATAGCTTTTCCCTCTTTTTCAAGCCTTCTTATCTCCTCTTGATTTTCTTTATAAACCTCATGGTGTCTTTTTAATAGTTTAACCATAGCTGGGTATTTTCTCATCTTCCAAGCTACTAATGGAAAACACTTTAATGGTGGTTTTACAAAATTTCTATCTCTTGTAAGCACTACTATTACCTTATCACATCCATCTTTTAAAGCTTCTCCTACTGGAATAGGTGCTGATGTTCCCCCGTCAAAGTATATTTTTCCTCTATATTCTACTGGATTAGCTACTAAAGGAATAGAAGAAGAAGCTTTTAATACAGTAGCTCCATCATGTATAGAATCTTTTCCATAAAATTCTGCTTCTCCTGTTAGAGCATTGGTAACACCTACTTTAAAGTCACAAGGATTAGCAAAAAAGGCATCATAATCAAAGGGATCTAGTTTTTCTGGTATCTCTTTATATAGAAAATCCATTCCAAAAAGGGAACCAGTTTTTAAATAGTTTTTCCAACTTAAGTATCTACTATCGTTAATATAATCTATGTTGGTTCTTAGAGCTCTCCCATCTTGTTTAGATATATATGAAACAGCATTGGAAGCTCCAGCAGATACTCCTATCACATAATCTGGCATAAAATTATATTTCCTAAAAGCATCTAATACCCCAACTGTGTAGACACCTCTCATTCCTCCACCTTCTAAAACTAAACCTAATTTCATAACCTTCCCCCTTCTCTCCTTGTTTTTATACTATTATAGCATTTTTTTGAATTTCTAGCTGAAATAAAATTATTTATTAAAACAAAAGGAAAAAAGTTTACTTCCAATCGCTAGTGCTTACGCAACGCTCTTTACAGTAAATTTTTTTCCTTTACTCTTTCTTTATTGTGATTTCAATTATTTTCCTTTTAATCTATCTTAGATATAGCATCCTCAACAGCCATTATAAATCCTTCTGAACTATAAGTTGCCCCTGCTACTATATCCACCTTTGAAATATCTTGAGTTGCTTTTAGCTGAGTTATAAGTTGTCCAATTGCTGGATCTGCTATTGCTGGAGTGTCATCATGAGTATATTGTATATCAGATATTCTAACTTCCCCTTTTGAATTTTTCTTAGCAAGTATAGTTACATTAATATCATCATTAAATCCATCTCCTACCCCTGCATACTCCTTAGGTCCATTAGCTTTTTCTACAAATATACAAGCTAATCCCACCACAATAAAAGCTATAACACAGACTTTTCTAATTTTTTCAATATCCACTTTTCCTTCCTCCTAACATATTAATGAAAACTAATTTAATTATTAAGATTATATCACAATATATTGGGGAAATAAATATTTTTATCTTACTCTTTATTATTTAACTCCTGATCTAAATAATACTCTATCTTTTTAATATCTAAGTATGTATCTATATCCACAGAGTATTTCTCACTCATTACATAAGCAAGTCTTCCATCGTTAAGACTTGTATCTAGTCCAAAATCCTTATTAAGCTCTTGAATATATATAGCTCCATTTACTCTATAGAATTTAGGGAAATCCTGTCTTCTCATAGTACTATTTAAAGAAAGGAGATTTTTTACAGTTCCATCCTCATTTAAAGTTCTCATAAGTACAGGGTTTTCATCAACCTCAGTAACACTTACAAGGCTTTTCTCTTCACTGGCAAAAAGCTTTTCAATAGCTTCATCTATATGCCACCCTTTTCTTAGAGGTACAGTATTTTGAAGTAGTACAAGATAGTCATACTCCTCTCCCTGCTCTTTTAGCCAATTTATAGCATGAACCACTGCATCTATAGTTTTAGATGTATCTTGAGCTAACTCAGCAGGTCTCATAAAGGGAACATCTCCACCAAATCTCTCTGCTACAGCTTTTATCTCTAAATCATCTGTAGATATAACTGTTCTATCTAAATACTTTGAAGAGTTAGCACACTCAATTGAGTATTGAATAAGTGGTTTCCCATAAATCTCAATTATATTTTTAGAAGGTATCCCCTTGCTTCCTCCTCTAGCTGGTATTATTCCTAGTATTTTTTTCCCATTATACATTTTGACTCTCCTTTCTACTTCTATATTTTTTTATAAGTTCTCTCATAAGATAAAAGATATTAAATGATCTAAGTTGAATAAAAGCTTGCTCCCTATACTCCTCTATGAAAAAGTCTATTAAAAATAGAGCGGTAAATTGAGTTATAAGAGTGGCTATTGCAGCTCCATCTATTCCATATTTAGGGATAAGCAAAGCATTTAACACTATATTTATTACAAGGCTTATCAAGGTTTTGTAAAAACTCTTCTTAGTTATATTTTTTAAAGTCATATGTCCAGTTTGTAAAGAACCATTTGCCTTTATAAAAACCGATACTGCTAAAATAGTATAAACTCCAATAGCTGGACTATATTCCTGTGCATATACATATCCAAATGCCAATTTTACTACAACTATTGATATTAAAGTTATTATAAGATAAAATTGTGTCACTAAGGTATTAGAAAAGAGATAAAATTGGTAATATTTTTTGTAATCCTCTCTATATAGCTCCATCATCTTAGGAAAAAGAGAGTTCTGTATTGGTCCTAAAAGTATAGCCAAAATTGTAGATAGCTGGACACCTATTGTATATATCCCTACCTCTGACTCTCCCATATACCATTTTATCATAAGTCTATCCACTTGGGTATAGACTAAAAAAGATATATACGTTACCCATAAAAACTTTCCTTCATCTATAATATCTAAAAGAAGCTTTCTGTCCAATCTTCTTTCTAAGTTTGAAACTCTTGCTAAATATACCCTTCTATATTGAAATTTGAGTATCCCCATTCTTATAAGGCTACCTATACATCTAATAGCTGGAACAACCAAGATCCCCATTCCAAATATCATTCCTAGATACTGGAGAGTATAGGATATTATCTTCACTATGTTATTTGAAATAACTATTCTTCTAGATTCTAGTTTAAACTCAAAAAAGTTCTCTATTCCATAGGTTGCTGTTGTTAAAATATTATCTAAACATATTAAAAGTAGCATATAGAATAGAAGGTTATCCATTCCCAAAGTAAATTTTAGGAAGATAGGAATAAAAATTATTATCCCTGCCATTGTATTACGAAAAAGATTTACATTAAAAACTACATTGGTAAAGTTCTCCTCTGTATAATATTTTTTTATCACTCTACTATTTAACAACTCAAAGAATATAGCTGAAAAAGCTACTAAGGATACAGCATAGTTATATTTTCCATAGAGTTCAGCTCCATAGTAGTTAGCTATCTTTATTCCTACTAAAAATTGTAAAAGTAATATAAACACCTGATCAAAGATAAGCCAAGCTATATTTTTTGTTATTTTTCCACCACTACTCATTATTTTCTCCTATTATTTAGTATATAAAAAGAGAGGTTTACAACTCCTTTATTGTAAATACTCTCCCCATATAATTATTTTAAATTTTTCCAAGCTTCAATTTCATCTAGTAAGTTATTCATATTACAAGCTCTTTTATCATAACTTTGAATCCCTACATATGCCTCTGAAAAGCTGCTCCAAGTTTTTAAGTCACTCTGATTTTTAAAAGTATCTATATAAAATTCTCCATCTTCTAAAGATCGCTTTGAAAACTCTATTGCTATTTTACTTTTTTCTTCATTAGATAAGTTTTCTTCAATATTTTTTAAAACATGCTCTAAATGTTTAGAGAAAAATATTGTTTCTATTTCAACTTCGACACCATTTTTTAAATTTAATTTTTCAAAGTAAAAAATTTTCTTTAAACACTCTCGTTTATTTTTTGAATGTTCAAACTCTTGAAAAAAACAGTAATCTGTATCAGTTACATAATAAATTTTTCTCAAATCTTTTCTTTTTATCTGCTCTGACTTTATTAAGGGAGAGTCTAAATATTCCTCTATTTTATTAGTTAACTTCTGCCTAACATTCCTTGAAGTTACCTCATACCTTCTTGTTCCATCTATATACTTAGTTAAAATGTCACCATGCATATTTTTTACTGTTGTCTTCATTCTATTTCTTTGAATCTCTTTTTCTATGAAAGGAATTAGAGCATCTTGATCACTAGGTCCTTCAACTACAAATAATACTACTCTTTTTTTCATATTATATCACCAAATCTCTTATAAACATTTCCAGTGCTGAATTATTTAAAAATAGTGGTTCTATATTATCCTCTATCCATAATCCTTGAGATCTAATATATTTTTGTCTTAAATTTGTTGTTTTAGAAACATTTTTTAAATATGTATATATAATTTTTTCATTTTGCTTAGTTGATATAATTATAGAATCTTTATTTAATTTTTCAAGTAAGAACAGATTATGCCCAGTAAAGATAAGTTGTCCTTTTGCATAGATAGCTAATTTTTCTAAAAAATTAGCTAGTAAGTATTCAAATATATGTATATCTAGCTCATCAACTAAAACAATAGCATTTTTATCTTGAACAAAATAAATTAATGCTGAGAGCAATGAAACAAGTTTAATTATCCCTGTAGATTCTCTTTCTAAAGGTAAAGCCTTATCTATTCCTTCTCTTTTCACGAGGATCTTTATTCCAATTTTTTTATTTCCATCCTCCAATCTTTCAACCTTTTTATCCAAATCTAAGGTTGAATTAGGAACTATTATTTGAAATATATTATTCATCTGTTTAATTATCTTTTCTATTTCTAAGGCTATCTCTTCATCATAGATACTTCCACCCTGTTTATAATTAACAACTAACATTCCATGAAGTTTCTCATTGTGAACACTTAAAGGAATTAAAAGATCTAAATTATAATAAGCTTGGTCTTTTAAAGTTATTACAAGTATCATATTTAAAATTTTACTAACCTTCAAAAACTCTTCTAACACTTTTGTAAAAAAATCTGGAAGTTCTTTTAATTCCATATATAATTTTAAAAGTATTCCAAGTAAACTATTAAAATTATTAAACTCTTGATATAATTCTTTAAAGTTTAAAGAGTTAGCTTCGTATACAGCTTTTTTTAATTTATCATCTATATTTTTATTGTTAAAATATATCTCTGGAACAATTGTAGTCTCATCATTAACTATAGAAACTAAACTTCTATATCTTCTTCTTTTTTCTTTTTCTCTCTTTAAAAGCTCCTCTTTTATAGTATACACAATCCCTAATTTATCTTTTCCAAATTTTACAACAATTTTATATTCAACTTCTTCATCTTCAAATTCAACTGCAATTTGACAATCTTTTCTTCCCTCTTTTATTAAAAAAGCTATTTTATTTTTTAATTCATTTGAAATTTGTTGTGGTTTTCTTATATCAAAATATTTAGACAGTATCTCAGTTGCTTCGATTATAGCAGTTTTTCCTGTTCCATTGGGACCGTATATTCCAGAAAGATTATTTCTAAACTCTACTCTTGCACAATCTATATTTTTAAAATTCTCCACTTCAATAGTTTTTATTTTCATTGCAATCCCTCTTATATTTTTCTATTATTCTACTTTATTTTTCAATTTTTTACAAGTTTTTTTGCAATTTTTATATAAAATATCTTTTTTTTACAATTTCACATTCCTTACCATTATATTATCACAGCTTCCAAATCTCTCAAAAAGCTTGTCATCTACCTCTGTTCCATAAAAATCAACTGCTACATCTTTTCCAAAACCAAATACAGCTGTGGAGAAAAGAGTAACTACCCTCTCTAAATTTATCCCCATAACTGCTAATAATTCCACTGGATATCTCTCTGTCATAACATAGCATTTAGGAAAATAACTAGAGTAATCTGTCTTTTCTCTTGGATGAGGTTTTATTATAATAGACTTATTTGGATATTTCTCTATTACCTTAGTATATAGCTCTATCTTTCTCTCTTCGGAGATTATTCCATCCTCTGACATAGGTTGAGTAAAGAGCATAACTGTTTCCCCATCTACCTTTTGAAATATCTCCTCATTAAAATTAAATACCTCTTTTATAATTTTTTTCTCATTTTCACTTTTATTCTTCCACAACTCTTTTAGATTTATAACTTCTGCTTTCTCTTCTAAGCCCACAGGAATTTTATCACATAGGTCAGAAGTTAGGTATATCTTTTCCACCTTATCTCCATATCCCATTAAAACTTTTCTCTCTCCAAGTCCATAAATAAAAGATATTATATTTTGAATCTTCTCCTTTATTGTACTTGGTTTAGCCTTATATGGCATATAGTTAAGAGTTCCCTCCTCTATAACATGAATTTTCTCCTTATAAAAAACTCTTCTTCCTAACTCTAAATTATCCATTCCATAGAGCTTAACTTCTCCGCTCTCTATTTTATTAAGAAGATCCTTTAAACTTCCTCTTATCTCCCTTATATATCCAGCCATTTTAAATCTATTGAAAATTGGATTTTTAGCATACATCTTAGATTTTTCTAAGATTATCTTTTTTCCAGAAAGCTTTTCTAAAATCTTCTCTTTCCCTTCATAGGTCACATAGGTAATATCATCTTTTTCTAAGTTAGATAAAAGTAGAAATATTAGTAATACCCTGTCCATATCATAAAGAAATACTCTTTTCATAACTCCTCCCAATTACAAAAAAGGAATAGTTACTAACTATTCCCCATATTATTATTTTTTAAATACATCAATGAAATAACTATAACTACAGCACATATACCTAGATATATAAAAGTCATTGGATTTTGTAGCCCACCTATAATTATAATCAATGAACCTAAAATAGCTACTATAGGTATTATTAACCCTTTCATAGCTCCCTCTACCTCTCCTTTTCTATATAGCTTAATTACACAGAAATAAAGGATAATATATAGTATATAACTAGCAACTATAGGGATCTCAGATATATCTGAGTTAGGGATCAGATCATACTTTTGAGCAAAGTAGTTGATAACTATATATATAGCAGTTATTACAAAGGCTATCTTAGCTGAATACTTAGGCACATGGTGTCCCTCTTCTAAATAACCTACTTTTTCTGCCATTGGAAACATATTTCTAATAGCTAAAGAGTAAGGCATTCTTAAAAATCCCAAAGTAAATCCATTAAGTGTTCCCAATACAGAAAGTATGATAAAGATTAAAAATATCTTTGCCCCAGCTGTTCCAAATAGCATAGTTACAGCTTCATTTACATGGGCATCTCCTAACTCCATTATTCTCTCTGGTCCAACTAGAATACTTATCCCTACAAAGTATAGTATATAAGCTATAAGAACAAAAATAGGTCCAACTATTAAAGCTATTGGTAGATTTCTCTTAGAGTTTTTTATCTCGTGAGATATAGATGTAGAAACTACCCAACCATCATATGAGAAGGCTATTGGTGCTAAGGCTCCTAACCAAGCTAATGAACTACCTTGAGATAGTGTTTCAGAAGTTGATATAATTTGAGGATCTCCATATTTAAATCCTGCCATTGCCAAAACAGCTATAAGGATAACCTTTGACACAGTTGTA
This sequence comes from Fusobacterium sp., assembly GCA_019410665.1. Classification (GTDB taxonomy): domain Bacteria; phylum Fusobacteriota; class Fusobacteriia; order Fusobacteriales; family Fusobacteriaceae; genus Fusobacterium_A. Next base: position 4,796 of record DXSD01000048.1, on the reverse strand, counting down.
AAGTTCTGAAAGGCTCCTCCTAATAGTGCAGAGAAATAGTTAATTGTATAGCAACCTAAAAAAGCTATAGCTCCTATTATTGCCATTCTCTCAGGTGTTGACTCCCACCCCATAAGCATACACATATACACACCAACTATCCAAGATACTACAGCTAACAGTGCTGGATAGTAGATAAATACCTGAAACCATCCAAAGGCTCCAGCTACCTTCCCCCCTGCATACTCATCAGCATAGGTAATTACCCCTCCAGGCTTTGTAGTTTTAGTTGCTAGTACTGCTATGGCTAAACTTCCAAATATTATTCCAATTGCTGCAATTGCAAATACAGCTACCCCTTTTATTATACTCCCATTAGTATATACTAATATGTTGTCACTTTTAAAAAATATTCCAGACCCTATAACTATTCCAACTATCATAGCTATAGCTGTGAATAACCCATATTCTCTCTTCTCTTCCATGATTTTCTCCTAATTTTTATAATGTAATATTCTACCATTATACTACATATTTTAAGGAATTAAAAGAAAAAATCTTCTACACTATAATACAAAGATTAAACTTTTGGTATAAATCAATATCTTCCTTCCATTTTGTCTATATATGAAAGCATTGTCCTCCTTATATTTATAGATGGTACTTCTACTTTTCCCTAAAATTTTCATAGCAGTTTCTACCGTTACCCAGAGTCCATACTTTTCTCCTAACTCATTTATTAACTTCAACTCAAATTCTGAAAGCCGCTCCATTTTTTTTCTAAGATACTCCTCACACTCTCTTTGAAACTCCTTTTTACTTTTTAATTCATTGTCTTTACCCATGCTTATCACCTCTAATTTTATATTATCAGTAATTATTATTATGTATCATCTTTAACTACATATTAATATATTTTTGTAAATTTGTAAAGAGATATTTTTTAGAGTTTTCCAATAAGTCACAATAAGTTACATTTAGTTATTATATTTGCTTTTTTTATGATAAACTAGTATAATCAAAAAAGATAATTTAAATAAAATAAAGGAGTTTAAAATTGAAAAATTTTTGTATTAAAGTAGCAGATAAAACTATTGAAATCAATAGTATCTATGATTGGATAGAAAAATATTGTAAAGATTACATAGTAACTGATATAGATAAAGATTTTTCTGTTAGTATAACTCAAGAAGATATTGACTTTGAAAAAAGTAAGGACACTTTTAATAGTAGAGAGGAGTATCTTGAAATTCTAGCTGTACATAGAAAAATCTCAGAAATAATGCCTAAATATGATACTGTGCTTTTCCATGGCTCTCTTCTTGAATTAGATGGAAATGGATATCTTTTCACTGCTCCCAGTGGAACTGGTAAATCTACACATGTTAAATTATGGAAAGAGTACTTTGGAGATAAGGTCACTGTATTAAATGATGATAAACCTTTTTTAAAGGTAGTAGAAGATAAGGTTATAGGTTTTGGTACCCCTTGGGATGGAAAACATCGTATTAGCAAAAACTCTTCTGTTCCACTTAAAGGAATCTGTATACTATCTCAAGATAAAACCAATTGGATAAAAAGACTTAGTAAAAAAGAGGCTTATTTAACTATCTATCAACAGACCTATGAAGTTCTTGGAAGTGTTGATTTAAAACTAAAAACTTTAAGTATAATTGATAAAATACTAAAAATCCCTGTTTATAAAATGGGGTGTACTATATCTAAAGAAGCTGTTGAAACAGCTTATCTAGCAATGTCAAAGGAGGAAAATTTATGAGATTAAAAGAGGATTTTATCTTACATAACACTGGAGAGGAGTATGTTATAGTTGCTGTTGGAAAAGCTGCTGAGCACTTCCATGGACTTGTTCACTTAAATAGTGTAGGGGGAAAAATTGTAGAGTTTTTAAAAGAGGATATCTCAGAAGAAGAGTTGATAAAAAAGATGTTAGAGATATATGATGTAGATTATGAAACTTTAGAAAAAGATGTAAAAGCTATTTTATCAAAATTGAAAGAAGCTAATATTGTGGAATAATTATGGTATTAAACAAGATTTTTAAGGATAATAAGATATTTATATGGATACTAAAAAAATCTAAAAGTGAAATTTCTAAAATTCTTATCCTAACTATTTGTAATATTCTATATGCTCTGTCTATGACATCTTTTGCTCTTTTATCTAAAGAGATACTTGATGGAGTGATGTACAAAAATAAGGAGTTAATTTTTAAATATAGCTTTTTTCTATTTGCTCTTATTATTCTACAATTTATTTTAAAATTTTTTATAAATATAACTAATGAGTACATAACTTCTAAACTCTCTATGAAATATAGAAGAGAACTTTTTTCAAAACTACTTGAAAAGGAATACAGTGAAGTTTCTCAATTTCATAGTAGTGAGCTATTAAATAGAATGTATTCTGATATAAGTATAGTGACAAATGAGATTATATTAATCTTCCCCGAATTTATAAACTTAGGTGTTAGATTGATATGTGCTCTCACTATTTTAATATCTTTCAATGTAAATTTTCTTTATCTCTTCCTTGTTGCAGGAATTTTTATCTTTGCAGCTACAAGAGTTCTTAGAAATAAATTAAAACTCTTACATAAAGAGGTTCAAGAAAAAGATGGAAAAACTCGAGCTTTTTTCCAAGAGATTCTAGAAAAACTATGGATTATTAAAATCTTCTCTAGAGATAGATATATTATTTCTAAGGGAGAAAAATTACAAGAGGAGCATTTAACTTCTATCTTAAAAAGAAGAAATTTAAGTGTTACTGCTAACTCAGGATTTTTTCTAATATTTAATCTTGTCTACCTATTTACAGTTTTTTGGGGAAGTTTAAATATATTAGAGGGAAAAATGACCTATGGTACTTTAATAGCCATACTTCAACTAGTAGGACAGATACAGTTTCCTTTAGCTAATCTCTCAGGATTTATTCCTAGAATATATAAGATGGTTGCCAGTGCTGAGAGAGTTATGGAGTTAGAGAATCTAACTTCTGAAAAGGAGTTAAATAAAATAAGTGAAACATCTTTTGAGCATTTGAAAATTGAAAACTTAACCTTTTATCATAAAGAGAAAGAGATCTTAAGTGATGTAAATTTAAGCATAAAAAAAGGGGATATTATCTCTTTAAAAGGAAATTCTGGTGGTGGAAAAACTACATTATTTCTACTTCTCTTAGGAATATACTCTCCTAACAAAGGAAAGATTACTATTTATGATAATATGAATATGTCCTTTAATCCTGGAAAAGAATCTAGAAAGATCTTTTCCTATGTACCTCAAGGAAACCAACTTTTCTCTGGAACTATAAGAGAGAATATATCTCTATTCAACAGTGAACTCTCTTTAACAGAGATTAAAAAAGCTGCTGAAATAGCTTGTGCAGCTGAATTTATAGAAAAACTTCCTCTAGGATATGAGACCCCTATTGGACAAAATGGTTTTGGGCTTTCTGAGGGACAGGGACAGAGAATTGCAATAGCTAGAGGACTGTTAACTGGTGCTGAATTTTTACTTTTAGATGAGGCTACCTCTGCCCTAGATGAAGAAACTGAAGCCAAGGTACTAAGTAACATTGAAAATTTAAAAAATAAAACTTGTATAATAGTGACACATGGTAAGGCTGCTTTAAAAATTTGTAATAAACATCTTTATTTAAAGGAAAAAAATATATTATGGGAGAAAAATTGAATAAATATATAAAATTTGAAGAGGAATTGGAGAAAAGAGGTTATCTTGTTTTTACAAATATGGGATTTAGTATGTACCCTCTTTTAAGACAGAGAAAGGATCTGATGCATATAAGGAAAACTCAGGGTCCATTGAAAAAATATGATGTTCCATTGTATAAAGTTGGAGATAGGTATATTCTTCACAGAATAGTAGAAGTAAGAGAGAAGGATTATGTTATCTGTGGAGATAACTGTACAGTTAAAGAGTATGGTATTACAGATAAAGATATTCTTGGAGTCTTAGAAGGAGTTACTAGAAATGGAAAATATATCTCTGTTACAGATAGAAAATACCTTTTCTATGTACATCTTTGGTGTGATTTTTTAGATACCAGAATAGCTATTTTAAAAGGTACTAGACTCCTTAAAAGAGGAATAAAATTTTTGATTAAGAGGTAGTGTCAAAGGACACTCCTCTATAATCCCATATTTTTATACAGAGCCTTTCTTCTATCTATATTCTCTTTTTTCTCAGAAACAATATTTTTTAAAAGTTTCCCTTTTCCCTCTCTTCTATAGAAAATTATCTCCAAAATTCTAACTAAATAGTAATAGGGAAGAAGATATCTATTTTTTAATAATTTAGGGTATCTTTCACACATTATATTATACTGAGGAAAGATCAATTTCATTATTGTTTTTCTTTTACTTTCTAATACAGTATTTGTATAGCGATTTTCTACCTTTCCATATATCCCAGAATCTATTATATACTCTTCTAATTCCATTATAACTTCATTTGATTCTTTATCTTTAAACCAAACATCTCCTAAAAACATAATATTTTCATAAAAATGATAAAGTTCCAATTTCTTTAAAGAGTTAGTAATATATTCCCAATCTAAACTTTCTCTATTTTTTTCACTGTATAACCACCAATCTATTATGTGACGAATACCAATTCCCGAAAGTTTAAAATGCTTTACTAGATGCACTATTCCATAAATAAGAGTATCCTCTTTTGAAAACTCATAGACATATTCAGATCTCTTTTTAGCTTTTTCCATAGAGCTCATCTTTGAAAAATAGTTATACATTCTCTCATCACTCTTATCAAAGAGATTAT
>DXSD01000047.1 GCA_019410665.1 Fusobacterium sp. | reverse complement strand
GGAGGGAAGCCTCCTGGGAGGATAGGAATTCGCTAAGCTTTTTTTTATTTTTTGTAAATTTTAATTTAACTACATTTAAATATATCAAAAAATGATCATAATAAAAACATGATTTTAGTCACAGTTTATTAAAAAAGTTAATAAAATCAATAGTTCTAATAAAAAATAAAAATGGATTTTATTTACTCAAAAAACGAAAAAAATATTGACTTTTTTAAATAAAATGATAAAATTGATGTTAGATAAGAGGAGGGATAGTATGATATGTAAAGAAAATGTTGGGTTTAAGAAACTAGAAGAGTATATTTCTACATTTGATGATAAAAAGAGCTCATTAATTATAATATTACATAGAGCTCAAGAGATATTTGGATATATACCAGAAGAGGTACAAGAGTTTATAGCAGAAAAAATTGATATTCCAGTATCAAAAGTATATGGAGTAGTAAGTTTTTATAATTTTTTCTCTATGGAACCTAAAGGAAAATATCCTATATCTGTTTGCACAGGAACAGCTTGTTATGTAAGGGGAGCAGAAAAAATTTTAGAAGCACTTCAAAATGAATTAGGAATAAAATTAGGTGGAGTAACTGAAGAAGGATTATTTTCCATAGATTCTTTAAGATGTGTTGGAGCTTGCGGATTGGCACCTGTAATGCTCATAGGAAAAGAAGTATATGGTAAAGTAAAACCAGAAGATGTAAAAGAAATAATAAAAAAATATAGAGATTTAGAGTTAGGGAAGTAAAAATAGGAATTAAAATGTAATTTTGGGAGGACATATGAATAAAAAGATTTTAATATGTGGTGGAACAGGATGTCTTTCGTCTAAAAGTAAAGATATAAAGGAAAATATAGAAAAAGAATTAAAAGAAAGAAATATAGAAAATGTTCAAGTAGTTTTAACAGGTTGCTTTGGATTTTGTGAAAAAGGTCCAATTGTAAAAGTTGTCCCAGAGAATAATTTTTATATAGAAGTAAAACCTGAAGATGCTAAGGATATTGTAGAAATAGATATAATAGGAAATAGTAAAGTAGAAAGAATTCTTTATAAAGATCCTGTTAAACAAGAAGCAGTAACTGATTATAAAAAAATGAATTTCTATCAAAAGCAGGAGAGAAGAGTTTTAAAAAATTGTGGAGTTATTGATCCTGAAAATATAGATGAATTTTTAGAAAATGAAGGATATAAGGCTGCTGAAAAAGCTATCAGTGAAATGACTAAGGAATTTGTAATAAAAAATATTATAGATTCAGGTTTGAGAGGTCGTGGAGGAGGAGGATTTCCAACAGGTATAAAATGGGAAATTGCTTCTAAAAATAATGCTGATCAAAAATATATTGTTTGTAATGCTGATGAGGGAGATCCAGGGGCATTTATGGATAGATCAATCTTGGAAGGAGATCCACACTCAGTAATTGAAGGAATGATAATAGCAGGATATGCTATAGGAGCAACAAAAGGGTTAGTATATATAAGAGCAGAATATCCTCTTGCTATTGAAAGATTACAAAAGGCTATAGATTCAGCAAAAGAAAGAGGTTATTTAGGAAAAAATCTTTTTGGAACAGATTTTGAATTTGATATAGAGATAAAATTTGGTGCAGGAGCATTTGTATGTGGAGAAGAAACTGCACTGATTCATTCTATGGAAGGAAAAAGAGGAGAACCTACTTCTAAACCACCTTATCCTGCAGAAAGAGGATTTTGGAATAAACCAACTGTAGTTAATAATGTTGAAACATTGGTAAATATCCCAAGAATAATATTAAATGGAGTGGAATGGTTTAAAGAGGTAGGAACTGAAAAATCTCCTGGAACTAAGGTATTTGCTCTATCTGGAAAAATAAATAATGTAGGATTAGTAGAAGTTCCAATGGGAATAAGCTTAAGAGAGATTATTTTTGAGATAGGTGAAGGAATTAAAGATGGTAAAAAGTTTAAGGCAGTTCAAACTGGAGGTCCTTCTGGAGGGTGTTTAAATGAAGAGGATTTAGATACTCCAATTGATTTTGATAGTTTAGCTAGTAAGGGAGCTATAATGGGATCAGGAGGAATGGTTGTAATGGACGAAGATGATTGTATGGTATCTGTTGCAAAGTTCTTTTTGGAATTTACCTTAGATGAATCTTGTGGAAAATGTACGCCTTGTAGAATAGGGAATACAAGATTATATGAAATTTTGGATAGAATAACTAAGGGAAAAGGAAAATTAGAAGATTTAGCTCTACTTAAGGAGTTATCAGAATGTATAAAGGCTACTTCATTATGTGGACTAGGACAAACTTCAGCTAATCCTGTATTATCTACATTGGATAAATTTTATAATGAATATATAGACCATGTTGTTGAGAAGAAATGTACAGCAAAAGCATGTCAAAAATTGATAACTTATGCTATAACTGATGCATGTAGAGGATGTACAGCTTGTACTAGAGTATGTGCAGTGAAAGCAATTGAAGGAAATATAAAAGAAAAACATGTAATTGATGTAGAGAAGTGTGTAAGATGTGGAGCATGTATATCAGCATGTAGATTTAATGCAATTATAAAATTATAGTGGATAGGTGAAGACGTATGAAGATGATAAGACTTAAAATAGATGGGAGATTAGTTGTTGCTCCAGAGGGGACAACAATATTAAATGCTGCTTTAAAGGCGGGAATATATATACCACATCTTTGTTATATGGAAATGAAAGAAGTTGGTTATAAAAATGATTGTGCTTCTTGTAGAATATGTGTGGTACAAGTTAAGGGAATGAATAGATTGATACCATCTTGTAGTACACCAATAAAAGAGGGAATGGAAGTAATAACAAACTCTCCAGAGGTTATGCATAAAAGAAGAGTAGTTTTAGAATTAATGTTATCAGATCATCCTAAAGATTGCTTAATTTGTGGAAAAAATGGAAGCTGTGAATTACAAAAATTAGCTATTTCCTTTGGAATTAGAGAGATGAGATTTGCTGGAAAGGAAGCTAAGCATGACAAACAGTACTCAATCTCTATAACTAGAGATATAACTAAATGTATAATGTGTAGAAGATGTGAAACTATGTGTGGAGAAATACAAGGATGTGGAATTTTAACAGGAGTAGATAGAGGATTTAATGTAGTAGTAAATACTGCCTTTAATAAAAATCTACTAGAAACAAATTGCACTTTGTGTGGTCAATGTGTAGCTGTATGTCCTGTAGGTGCTTTATATGAAACTGATAATACTTTTAAATTAGTAGAGGACCTAATGAATCCTAAGAAAAAGGTTATAGTTCAAGTTGCTCCTGCAGTTAGGGTAGCTATTGGAGAGTTATTTGGTGCAGAGCCAGGAGTGGATATGACTAAAAAACTTGTAACTGCTCTAAAAAGATTGGGATTTGATGCTATATTTGATACTAACTTTGCTGCTGATGTTACAATAATGGAAGAAGCAACAGAATTAAAAGAAAGAATTTTAGAGAGTTTAAAGGGAGAAAAAGATGTAAAATTACCTTTATTTACTTCTTGTTGTCCTGCTTGGGTAAGATTTATAGAATTAAATTATCCAGAATTAAGAAACAATCTTTCAAGTACAAAATCTCCTCAACAAATATTTGGAGCTTTAGCTAAGGAGATTTGGGCTAAGGAAAAAGAGATAGCTAAAAAAGATTTAGTATGTGTTTCAATAATGCCTTGTACTGCGAAAAAATATGAAGCCTCAAGAGAGGAATTTGTAAGAGATGGAGTAGCAGATGTAGATTATTCAATAACTACTAGAGAATTGGGAAGACTATTAAAACAATATAATATAAATCTTTTAGAGTTAGGTGATAGTGAATTTGATATACCTTTAGGTGAATCTACAGGAGCTGCAGATATTTTTGGAAGAACAGGTGGAGTATTAGAGGCAGCTACAAGAACTATATATGAGTGGATAAGTAATGGAAAGTTAGATAATTTGGACTTTGTTCCTTTAAGAGGATTTGAAGAAATAAGAACTGCTGAGATTCAAGTAGAGGGAATAAACTTAAGAGTTGCAGTTGTTCATGGGCTTGGAGCAGCAAAAAAATTAATAGAAGAGATAAAAGCTGGAAGAGAGCACTTCGATGCTATAGAAGTAATGGCATGTAAAGGTGGATGTGTAGGTGGAGGAGGACAACCTTACCATCATGGAAACTTTGAAATAGTAAAAAAGAGAGCTGAAGGGTTACAAGAGATAGATTATCATAAAGAGTTAAGAGAGTCTCACGAAAATCCTTGTGTAATAGATTTATATGAAACTTACTTGGGAGAACCAAATGGAGAGTTAGCTCATAAATTACTACACACTACTTATTTAAATAGAAAAAATAAATAAAAAATACAGAGAAAATAACCTTAGTATAAAAACTGGATGTTTTTAATATATTAAGGTTATTTTTTTTATATTTTAGAAAACAGAATGTTCTAAAATTATCAGAAAAGTGAAAAAAATTTAAGAAAATAAAAATTATTTTCAAAAAAATATATATAAAAAAACAAATTACATATAAAAAATATATAATAATGAAAAAATACATATTTTTTATTGACATAAACCTAATATGGGTGTATAATCATTGAAAACAGATTTAAAAAGTTCAACATAAGTACTAAAAAAATAGTACTTTTTTTAGTAGGGATTTTTTAATTCTAAAATTTTTAAGCATAAGGGGGAGAATATGAAAAAATTACTTTTAACTTGTTTGATGTTTGTTATGTCAATCTTTACTTTTGCTACTAATCCAGATTATCATATTGGAGTAGTTAGTGGAACTGTTTCACAATCAGAAGATAGTCTTCGTGGAGCAGAGGAATTAATAAAAATGTATGGATCTACAGATAAAGGTGGAATGGTTACTCATGTAACATATCCAGATAACTTTATGCAAGAGATGGAGACTACTATTTCTCAAATGGTAGCTTTAGCAGATGATCCTCAAATGAAAGCGATTATAGTAATTGAAGCTGTACCAGGAACTGTTGAAGCTTTTAGAAGAATTAGAGAAGCTAGACCAGATATATTACTTGTTGCTAACTCACCACATGAGGATCCAGAAATTATAACTGAAGTTTCTGATTTAGTAACAAATCCAGATAATGTTGCTAGAGGATATTTAATAGTTAAAGCAGCACAAAATATGGGAGCAGATAAATTTATGCATATCTCTTTCCCAAGACACTTAAGTTATGAATTATTATCAAGAAGAAGAAATATAATGGCAGAAGCTGCTAAAGATTTAGGAATGGAATTTATAGATGTTTCAGCTCCAGACCCAGTAAGTGACGTTGGAGTTGCAGGAGCTCAACAATATATATTAGAGCAAGTTCCTAACTGGCTAAATAAATATGGTAAAAATGTTGCTTTCTTTGCAACAAACGATGCTCATACAGAGCCACTATTAAAAAGAGTTGCTGAAGATGGTGGGTACTTTGTGGAAGCTGACTTACCTTCTCCTACAATGGGATATCCAGGAGCTCTAGGAATTAAATTTACTGAAGATGAAAAAGGAAATTGGCCAAAAATATTAAAGAAAGTTGAAGATTCAGTTGTTGCTAAAGGAGCAGCAGGAAGAATGGGAACTTGGGCTTACTCATATAACTTTGCTTCAGCAGTAGCTTTAGGAGATCATGTAAGAAATGTAATTGAGAATGGAGCAGATATTGTAGATTTTGATGCTATCGTTGAATCTTATAATAAATTTACTCCAGGTGCAGGATGGAATGGAAGTAACTATGCTGATGTAAATGGAGTAGAAAAAGAAAATTTCTATTTACTATATCAAGATACTTATGTTTTAGGAAAAGGATACCTAAACATGACAGATGAAGAAGTACCAGCTAAATATTTTGAAATAAAATAACAAGGTGAGGGGAACCTTTCTCCCCTCATTTTTCTTTAAGGGGTGAAAAGTTTTGAAAGATATATTATTGAAAATTGAGAATCTCTCTAAAGCATTTGGGGAGAATACTGTTTTAAAAGATATTAATTTAGAAGTAAAACCAGGAGAGATAGTAGGATTAGTAGGAGAAAATGGTGCAGGAAAATCTACATTGATGAAGTGTATATTTGGAATGCCAGTAATTTCAGAAACTGGTGGATATGGTGGAAAGATATATTTTGATGGAAATGAGGTAAATTTTTCTTCACCATTTGATGCTTTAGGAGTGGGGATAGGAATGGTTCACCAAGAATTCTCTCTAATTCCTGGATTTAAAGCTTCAGAAAACGTAGTTTTAAACAGAGAATCAACTTTAAATAGCTTCTTAGAAGGAGTTTTTGGTTCAAGAATAAAGGCTATTGATAAAAAAGAGATAGATGAACGTGCAAAGGGAGCTCTTTCAAATTTAGGAGTAGATATAAAATCTAGTACAGTAATAAGTGAAATGCCTGTTGCACACAAGCAATTTACAGAGATAGCTCGTGAAATTGAAAGAGAGAATACAAAACTTTTGGTGTTAGATGAACCAACAGCAGTACTTACAGAAGAAGAAGCAAAAGTTCTTTTAGAAACTATGAAAAAATTATCAGCTAAAGGAATAGCAATACTATTTATCACTCATAGATTAGATGAAATATTATCAGTATGTGATAAAGTTGTAGTATTGAGAGACGGATTGCTAATCAATTCAGTAGCAACAAAGGATACTAATGTAAATCAGATTACAGAGTGGATGATAGGAAGAAAGATGGAGGGTTCTTCAGAAAAAAGTGAAGAAAAAGATGAACCAAAAGAAACTATTATATCAATAAAAAATCTATGGGTAGATATGCCAGGAGAAGGAGTAAAAGATCTTTCATTAGAGATAAAAAAAGGAGAGATTTTAGGACTAGGAGGAATGGCAGGTCAAGGGAAAATAGGAGTTGCCAATGGTATAATGGGACTTTATGATGCAAAGGGTGAAGTTGTTTTTAAAGGAGAAAAAATAAATTTAAATTCACCAGCTGAGCCGTTATCAAAAGGTTTATTTTTCGTTTCTGAAGATAGAAAAGGAGTAGGACTTTTATTGGATAGTTCAATAGAGGACAATATAGCTTACCCAGCTATGCAAATTAGAAAGATGTTCTTTAAAAAGGCTTTTGGAATTTTTAATATGGTAGATGAAAAAGCAGTAAAAGAGAATGCACAAAAATATGTAAAAAAATTAGAAATAAGATGTACAAGTGAAAAGCAGAAAGCTCAAGAACTAAGTGGAGGAAATCAGCAAAAAGTTTGTTTAGCTAAAGCTTTTACAATGGATCCAGAGGTACTGTTTGTATCTGAACCAACTAGAGGAATAGATGTAGGAGCTAAAAAACTTGTATTAGATACATTGAAAGAGTATAACAAAGAAAAAGGAACAACAATTATAATAACTTCATCAGAAATAGAAGAGTTAAGAAGTGTGTGTGATAGAATTGCTATAATAAACGAGGGAAAAGTTGAGGGAATTTTACCACCAACAGCAGATATATTGGAGTTTGGAAAGATGATGGTAGGAGTAAAGGAGGCAAGAAATGATTAATATTAATAAGATGATAAAAGAGGCTGGTTGGCCTAGAATAATAATAGCCCTATTTCTTTTATCAATGTATGTAGTGTCTCCTTTCATAGGAATAAATCTAAAGGCAGCATTAGGAGATACATTAGTAAGATTTGGAATGAATGCTATATTAGTGCTATCATTAGTACCAATGATACAAGCAGGAACAGGTCTTAACTTTGGTATGCCATTAGGAGTGGAAGCAGGGCTTTTAGGGGCTGTAATAAGTATAGAGTTGGGATTAAAAGGAATAACAGGAGTATTTGGAGCAATAGTTTTTTCACTTCCATTTGCACTTTTATTTGGATGGCTTTATGGTCATATTTTAAATAAAGTTAAAGGTGGAGAGATGATGATAGCAACATATATAGGATTCTCTTCAGTTGCGATTATGTGTATAATGTGGTTAGTCCTTCCATTTAAGAGTCCTGATATGATTTGGGCTTATGGTGGAGAGGGACTTCGTACAACTATTAGTGTTGAAAACTATTGGCATAAAGCTTTTGAAAAATTTTTACATATAAATAGTGATTTTTTACCTTTGGGAGAGATTGTTTTCTTCATAATTTTAGCATTTTTTATATGGGTATTTTTTAGAACTAGAAGTGGATATGCTATGAAAGCTGTAGGAACAAACGATATGTTTGCTAGAGCAACTGGAATAAATATAGATAAAGTAAGAGTTCAATCAGTTGTTATGTCGACAGTTCTTTCAGCAGTTGGAATTATAATTTATCAACAAAGCTTTGGATTTGTACAATTATATTTAGCACCATTTTATATGGCCTTTCCAGCAATAGCTGCTATTCTTATTGGAGGAGCTTCTGTAAATAAGGTTACAATAGCAAATGTAGTAGTTGGAACCTTCCTTTTCCAAGGAATACTTACAATGACTCCTACTGTTGTAAATGGACTTATAAAAACAGATATGTCAGAAACAATAAGAATAATAGTATCTAATGGTATGATACTATATGCTTTAACAAGAAAGGATGGTGCTGGAAGTGGAAAATAAATTAAAAAAATTTTTAGTAAATAATATAGTACCTATATTTATGATAATTATAATAGTAGCGTCAATTCCTATATCTGGGCTTAGTATGGAATATATTATTCAAGAGATAATACTAAGACTTTCTCGTAATCTTTTCTTAGTACTATCTCTTTTGATCCCTATAATAGCAGGAATGGGACTTAACTTTGGTATAGTATTGGGAGCTATGGCAGGACAGCTTGCTCTTATCTTTATAACAGATTGGCAAATAGTAGGGCTACAAGGATTTTTCTTGGCTATTATTTTATCTCTTCCAATGGGGGCTTTAATGGGACTTGTAGGAGGAGTAGTTTTAAATAGAGCTAAAGGAAGAGAGATGATTACTTCTATGATATTGGGATTTTTTATCAATGGAGTATATCAACTAATAGTTCTATATGGAATGGGGAAAGTTATCCCTATAACAGATAGTTCAATCCTTTTATCAAGAGGATATGGAATAAGAAATGCCATAGATTTAAAGAATATAAGAAGGGCTTTAGATGATGCAATAGTTTTAAAAATTGGTGAGTTTTCAATACCACTATTAACTATTTTAGCTGTTGTAATTTTCTGCTTATTTATCGTATGGTTTAGAAAAACTAAGTTAGGACAGGATATGAGAGCTATTGGTCAAGATTTAGAAGTTTCTAAATCAGCTGGTATTGCAGCAGATAGAACAAGAGTAATAGCAATAGTGATTTCAACAATGTTAGCTGCAATTGGACAGATTATATTTTTACAAAATATAGGAACAATGAATACTTATAATAGCCACGAGCAAATAGGAATGTTTTCTATAGCTGCTTTACTTATAGGAGGAGCTAGTGTAGCTAAGGCTTCTATTCCAAATGCTTTAAGTGGAGTTGTGCTTTTCCATGCTATGTTTATTTTAGCACCAAGAGCTGGAAAAGAATTAATTGGATCTGCACAAATAGGAGAGTATTTTAGAGTATTTGTATCTTATGGAATAATAGCTTTAGTACTTATTATGCATCAATGGAGAAGAGAGAAAGAAAAGGCTGAAGAGAGAAGGAGAGCTTTAGAAGCGGCACAAAATAGTAGTAGAGGAGAGGATAAATAATGAAGATGATAAGAAACTGGATACTTCTTACAATAGTAGTTATTGGAATCTCAGTAGCACTATTTATTACTGGAAGACAACATAGTATATATTTTGAAAATAAATCTAAAGATGGATATAAAGCAATAAAAGAGATATCTTACTCTTTAAATGGAGAGAAAGCTAAAAAGGTAAGAGTTAATAGAAGAGGTATGGGAGAAGGAAAAGGAAGAACTCATGAGATCTTAGTAACCTATAAAGATGAAAGTGGAGAGAAACAAGAGATAAGAAAAACTATTAAATTAGGAGCAACTGAAGATGTAATTATCTATTTGCCTGTTTTAGTAGGAGATGGAGATAATTGGATGGAGGAGTTTAAAGCTAAATAGTTTAATTGTCAAACTATTAGTGTAAATAAGTGATTAATATTTTTTAAATTATACTTGACAAAATTACAAAAATAGTATAAACTTAACTTAAGTAAATTAAGAGAAAGAATAAAAAATTATTAGGAGGGATTTGAATGCACGTAATAGATAAAGATACTTGTATCGGATGTGGAGCTTGTGAGGGAACTTGTCCAGTAGGAGCTATATCAGCAACTGATGATGGAAAATATGCTATCGGAGATGCTTGTGTAGATTGTGGAGCTTGTGCTGGTGGATGTCCAGTATCAGCTATCTCTGCTGAGTAATTAAGTTTTAAAAGAGTCCGAAGGGACTCTTTTTTTTATTCTTAGGAGGATATATTCATGTATAACGAAATAGATTTACACCATATGAATTTTGATGATGCTCTTAGAGTATTTATATTCAAATACAATATTTTATATAAACAAGGAAATAGAAAGGAAATAAAGGTAATACATGGGTATGGCTCAAAATTTTTAGATAGTAATCCTGTAATAAGAACAAAAATAAGAGAGTATTTTTTAAGAAATAAAGATTGTGTAAAGATGAGATTAGATATGAATCCAGGAGTTACCTATGTTATGCCATTAAAACCCCTTCCATTACCTACAAAAAAGAAAAGATAGTACTTTAAAATTTTGGACTAAAGTTGTATAATTTAAATAAAAGGTTAGGAGAAAATTATGTATATAAAAACTAAAAGAAATATAGGTGAAAAAGAGAAAGAAGAGATATTAAAATTTCTTCAAGATAATAGATTAGGAAGTGTTGTAAGAAGAGAGGAAGAGTATTATAAAATAGGAATAGTAGGGGATAAAAAGCATGTTGATTTGGATAGGCTTTTATCTTTTGATGGTGTAGACGAGTTAGTTCCAATAGGAAAGAGCTATAAGTTTGTGAGTAGAGAGTTTCAATCAGAGGATACTATTATAGAGATAAAGGGAAGAAAAATAGGGGGAGGAAATTTTTTAATGATGGCAGGACCTTGTGCTATAGAGAACAGAGAGTCGATTTTTCAAATAGCAGAAAAGGTTAAAAAAGCTGGAGCTCAGGTATTAAGAGGTGGAGCATTTAAGCCTAGAACATCTCCTTATGATTTTCAGGGATTAGGAGAAGAGGGATTAAAATATATGAGAGAAGCAGCTGATAAGTATGATATGTTAGTAGTAACAGAAGTTATGGATGCCAGCGATATTCCTCTAATAAGTAGATATGCTGATATATTTCAAGTGGGAGCTAGAAATATGCAAAACTTTTCTCTTTTAAAAGCTTTGGGAAGTTGTGGGAAACCTATACTATTAAAAAGGGGATTAAGTGCTACAATGAGAGAGCTACTTATGGCAGCAGAGTATATAGTGGCCTATGGAAATAGAGAAGTTATTCTTTGTGAAAGAGGAATAAGAACCTTTGAAACTATTACAAGAAATACTGTAGATATAAATGCAATTCCTCTTTTAAAAGAAAAATCTCACCTTCCAATAGTGATTGATGCAAGTCATGGAACTGGAAGACGTAGTTTAGTAGAGCCTGTAACACTGGCAGGAGTTATAGCAGGGGCTGATGGAGCTATGGTAGAGGTTCATGAAAATCCAGAGTGTGCTACATCAGATGGAATGCAATCTTTACATTTTGATGAATTTGAAAAATTAATGAGAAATCTTACTAAAGTTTTAAGATTAAGAGAAGAGTTGGAGTAATTATGTTTTTAAATAAAGAAAAATATGTAGAGTTAAAAGAGTGGAAAAAACATGGAATATCTGCTATCTATACTAAGAGAAATTATGGAAATATCAAAGATATGAATAGAGAAAAAATTTTAGAAGATTTCTCCTTAAAAGGAAAATACATTGTATCTGGTTTTCAGACTCATAGCGATAATATTCAAATAATAGATAATTTAGAAAAATTATATTTTGAAAATACAGATGGATTTATTACTGATAGAAAAGATGTAGCTATTTTGACAAAATATGCTGATTGTTTGCCAATATTTTTTTATGATGAAAAAAAAGGTGTGATTGGAAGTGTTCATTCAGGTTGGCAAGGAAGTTATAAAGAGATAGGAAAAAAAGCAATATCTCTTATGATAGATCACTATAATTGTGAGTTAGAGGATATTGAAATAGCTTTTGGAGTAGGAATATCTCAAAAAAATTACGAAGTAGGAGAGGAGTTTTTACTTAAATTTCAAGAAAAATTTTCTCCTAATTTAATAGAAAAAAGTTTTAAAAGGGATTATGAGAAGATATATTTTGATAATCAGAGATTTGTATGTGAGAATTTTTTAGAAATGGGAATTCTTAAAGAAAATATAATTATAAATGATCTATGCACATATGATGGAGAGTTTCATTCTTATAGAAGAGATAGAGAAAATTCAGGAAGAAATGGAGCTTTAATTTGGAAAGATTAAACTAAAAAGGAAAAAAGTTACTATAATAACTATTGTATAAATACTAGTGATTTAAGGTAACCTCTTTCCTTTTTTATTATTATTAAATATTTTATATCTACTTAACTATTTTGAGTGATTTATTTTTTAGTAGTTGTATTATATAAAATTTTACTCTACATCATTAATAACTTTTAGAACTTTACCTATTACTTTAAACTCATCTTCAGGATATACATAAATAGGTCTATAGTTAGGGTTATCACTAAGAAGAGCAAAAAAGTTCTTAGTAACCTTTATTCTCTTTACAAAAGATTCTCCATTTACAAGAAAAGCACCAACTTCACCATCTTTTAATTCTTCTCCCTGTCTACATAGGATAATAGATTGATTTTTTATAGTTGGCTCCATAGAATCTCCCTTTACATTTATAGCAAAAAGATTGTCAGGATTTCTTATTCCTGGAAGAGATATAAAGTCTGTAGGCTCTTCATCAGTAATCAAACCAACCCCTGCACTAATTCTAGAAAAAAGTGGAATAAGAGTATTATTATTTGTTATATCTTTTATTACTTTTCTTTTTGAAAGTTCTTTTTCATCAGATAATCTTTTTAATTCATTAAGAATAATATCTGGAGTTCTCTCTATAGCAGCTAAGTATTTTAATTTTTCACCTTCTGATGGAGTAAGTAGCAATACTTTAATTAAACTATCAAGAACTTCTTCACTAGGTGGATTTCTAACTTCTCCTCTCTCAATACCATTATAATATGATTGAGTAATTCCAGCTAATTTAGAAACTTTATTTTGACTTAAACCAGCAGCTTCTCTTTTTGCTCTAATATATGATTTAAAATCCATTGCCTTACCTCCTATAACTATATATAAATAATTATAGTACATTTTTTTCAAAATAGCAAGAAAAAAATAAAGTATTGACAAATCGTTAAAAGAGTTATAATATATATCTATAAATATAGTTATCTATTCTTAAATATAATTGTGGAGGTAGGAATATGAGAATCTTAATTAGAAATAAAAAATGGGAAACAACATTTAATAAAATAACATTAATATGTGAAGTTATAAATCATAATAAGTTATTTGATATTAAATTTTCTTATAATGGAAATGAGATAACTATAAAAACTAATAACTTAGATAATACTTTTAGATATTTAGAGAAAATTTTTAATAATAATTTTGAAAGTCTTTCAAATGAGAAAAAAATGGTTAGTTAATATTCAAAAAAATAAAAATTATTTTGCATTTCTTTAGTTTATATCTTATAATAGAGTATAGAGAAATATAAATTTTTCAAAAAAAAGGCGAGGTAATTTTATGAAGAAGAAAGTATTAGGATATTTAGAAGATAACTATAATTCTTTCAGTAAAAGTTTTAAAAAAATAGCAGAATATATAAAATATAATCAAAGTATTGTCTCTTTTATTTCTATTAATGAACTAGCTAAGGAGACAGAAACAAGTCCAGCTACAATTACAAGATTTTCAAAGAGCTTAGGATTTAAGGGATATCCAGATTTTCAAAAAATATTTCAAAAAGAGGTTGAACAACAAACTTCTTATATGAAAGGTCTAAAGAATAGTATTGCTGAAACAGATGACAGCAGTAATATTTTACAAGAAATGATTAAGACGAATATAGAGCTTTTACAAGAGATGGATGTTCTAGAAATAGAGAAAAGTTTAGATCAAGCGGTAAAGTGGATAAAAGAAAGTAGAAAATTATATATTTTAGGAGCAAGGGGATCTTATGCTTTAGCTTATTATCTTTATTTTATGCTCAAAGAGTTTAGAGAGGGTGTAGAGCTAATGATATCTGGAGCTTCTGACTTTACAGATAAACTACTTTATACTCAACCTAATGACCTACTATTTACTATATCATTTCACCCATATACAAACTTTACTTATCAAGTAACAGAGTTTTTTAAGGAGCATGGTAATAGAGTTATAACAGTAACTGATAAAAAAGATTCAACTTTAGGAAATATATCTGACTTAGTTTTAACTACTAAAAATGGAGAAAAAGCTTATACTTTTGTACCAGGGACTATAATTATAAATGCACTTTTAATGAAGTTAGGAATAGAAGATAAAGAAAATACAGTAGAGAAACTAAATAAATTAAAAGAGATTACAGATAGATTTAATATCTACCTTGATAAATAAAAAAGGAGACTAAGATGAAAAAGATAGGTTTTATTGGTTGTGGAAATATGGGAGAAGCCTTTTTAAAAGGAATTATTAATTCTAAGTTAATAGAGAAAGAGAACATAAGTGTATATGATAAATTAAGAGGAGAACATATAGCAGAAGTTTATCAAATAAATAGATTAGGTAGTGAGACTGAAGTTGTAGAAAATTGTGATATAATTTTCTTAGCTATTAAGCCAAATGTTTATTTTGATGTTATTGATGAGATAAAAGATAGTGTAAACAGTACTAAAATATTAGTTGCTATGGCACCTGGAATAACTATGGAAGATATTTTAGAAGCAACTGATAATAGAAATAGTAAGATAGTTAGAACTATGCCCAATCTTCCTTTGATGGTACAAGAAGGATGTATAGCTTATGCTTTTAATGAAAATATAGAAGAGGAAGAAAGGGAGTTTTTTAAAGGATTATTTGAGAAAATAGGAGTAGCTATAGAAACAAAAGAGGAGTTATTTGATGCAGTAATAGGAGCTTCTGGATCATCTCCTGCTTTTATGTTTATGTTTATAGAAGCTTTAGCAGATGCTGCTGTATATGAAGGATTACCAAGAAGTGATGCTTATAAATTAGTTGGACAAACTCTAGTGGGATGTGGAAAATTATTTTTAGAGAGTGGAAAACATCCTGGAGAATTAAAGGATAGTGTTTGTTCACCTGGAGGAACCACAATAGTTGGAGTTAGATACTTGGAAGAGTGTGGTTTTAGAGGTGCAGTTATAAAAGCTGTTACAGAGACTATTAAGAAATCTAAAGAAATGAGTCAAAATAGTAATAATAATTAAAAAAAATTTGACAAAAATAAAAATATATGATATTATCTTATGTGCTTGGAAGGTTATCCTA
>DXSD01000046.1 GCA_019410665.1 Fusobacterium sp. | reverse complement strand
ATATAATATTTAGTAAAAATTTTACTAGAAAGGAATAGAAATGATAAACTTTAACAAAACTAATAATGAGTTTCATTTACAAGGGAAAAATATAAGTTATATTTTTAATGTTATGCAAAATGGACAATTAGGACATCTTTATTTTGGTAAAAAAATAAAACATAGAGATAACTTTTCTCACTTCTTTTATAAGCCAGAAGTTGGAATAGGAATAATAGCTCATTATGAAGAGGATCCTGGATTTTCATTGGAATATTTTAAACAAGAGTATCCATCATATGGAACAACGGATTTTAGAAAACCAGCTTTTGAAATAGAAAATGAAACTGGAAGTAGAATAAGTAATTTTGTATATAAAGGATATAGAATCTATAAGGGAAAAGAGAGGCTAGAAGGATTACCAGCTACTTATGTGTTATCAGAAGATGAAGCTGATACTTTAGAAATTATTTTGGAAGATGAAATCTTAGAATGCAGATTATACATTACTTATACTATTTTCAACGACAGAGATATTTTAACTAGAAATGCTAGATTTGAAAATTATGGAAAACAAAATTTAAAATTAAATAGAGTGATGAGTTTATCTTTAGATTTACCAGATTATAATTATGAAATGTTACATTTTTCAGGTGCTTGGGCAAGAGAAAGACATTTAAAAACTAGAAAATTAGAGGTAGGAAGTCAATATATAGATAGTACAAGAGGAGCAAGTAGTGCTCATCAAAATCCTTTTATTATCTTAAAAAGATCAAATACAGATGAAGATATGGGAGAAGCTATTGGATTTTCATTAGTTTACTCTGGAAACTTTTTAGCACATGTAGAGGTAGATCATTTTGATGCTACAAGAGTAACTATGGGGATAAATCCTTTTGATTTCTCTTGGAACTTAAATGGAGGAGAAAGCTTTCAAACACCAGAAGCTATAATCTCTTTTACAAGTACAGGACTTAACAGCTTAAGTCAAAATTTCCATTCATTATATAGGGAAAGACTTATGAGAGGAGAGTGGAAAGAGAAAGAGAGACCAATTCTTATAAATAACTGGGAAGCAACATATTTTGATTTCAATGAAGAAAAGCTTCTAAATATGGTAAGAAAAGCTAAAAAACTTGGATTTGAACTTTTCGTATTAGATGATGGTTGGTTTGGAAAGAGAAATGATGACAAAAGTTCTTTAGGAGATTGGTTCCCTAACTTAGAAAAATTACCTAATGGTATAAAAGGATTGGCTGAAAAAGTAGAAGCTGAAGGAATGAAGTTTGGACTTTGGTTTGAACCAGAGATGATAAGTAAAGAGAGTGAACTTTATAAGAAACACCTTGATTGGATATTAGGAGTAAAGGGAAGAAAACTATCACTAGGAAGAAATCAATATATTTTAGATCTATCTAGAGAAGATGTACAAGATTATATAATCTCTATACTTGATGAGAGATTTGCTGAAGCTCCAATATCTTATGTTAAATGGGATATGAATAGAAATATGACAGAGATAACTTATAGAGATTTACCTCATAAATATATTTTAGGGCTATATAGAATATTAGAAAAAATAACTACAAAATATCCACATGTACTATTTGAGTCTTGTGCTTCTGGTGGAGGAAGATTTGATGCTGGTATGTTATATTATATGCCACAAGTATGGACAAGTGATGATACTGATGCAATAGTTAGATTGAAAGTTCAACACGGGACTTCAATGGGATATCCATTACTCACTATGGGGGCTCATGTTTCAGATATTCCTAACCATCAAACCGCTAGAAAAACAAGTTTAGATATTAGAAATCATGTAGCTTATTTTGGAAACTTTGGTTATGAGTTAAATCCACTTATTTTTGATGAAGAGATGGATAAAAAAGTAATTAAATATCTAGATTTCTATAAAGAAAATAGAAAGTTAATTCAATTTGGAGATTTTTATAGAATAGAGAGTCCATTTGAAGGAAATACAACATCTTGGATAGTAGTCAACAAAGATAAATCTGAAGCTTTAGTTGGATATTTTCAAATTTTAGCTGAACCAAATCCTGGTTATAATAAAAAAGTTATCTTAAAAGGGTTAGATTCAGAGAAAAAATATTTAGTCAATGACGAATTTGAAGCTTATGGAGATGAACTTATGAATGTAGGAATAGTTTTCCCACAACCTGATAGATACTTCTCTAAAGATTCAGAAACACAAGATTTTCAAAGCAAAATATTTAAATTAAAAGAGATAAAATAAATTATAAGGGGGATTAAAAATGGTAGATTTTAAAATGAAACTTTCATATGGAATAGGAGCATTAGGAAAAGACTATGCTTGTGCTATAATATATATTTTCTTAATGTATTATTTAACAGACGTAGTAGGAATGGTACCTGCTTTTGTTGGTACACTATTTTTAGTAGCAAGATTATGGGATGCAATCAATGACCCTATGATGGGAATGATAGTTGACAACACAAGAAGTAGATGGGGAAAATTTAGACCTTGGATACTTATAGGAACTATTTTAAATGCTGTTGTATTAATAGCTATGTTTTTTAAGCCAAATGGATTAGAAGGAAAAATGTTATATGCTTATATCTCTGTTGCTTATATCTTATGGGGAATGACTTATACAGTAATGGATATACCTTTCTGGTCTATGATACCAGCTCTATCTAGTGATAAAAAAGAGAGAGAGAAGATAGCTGTTGTACCTAGAATATTTGCTAGTTTAGCATGGTTAAGTATAGGAAGTTTTGGATTACCAGTTATAGGATTACTTGGAAATGGAAATGAGGGAAGAGGATTTTCTCTACTAGCAGTTGGAATAGCAATTTTCTTCATATTTGCTTCAATTTTAACAGTTGTAAATGTAAAGGAACAAATAGTAAGTGACCAAAAAGCTCCAAAGGTAAATTTAAAAGATACATTTAGATTGATTTTCAAAAATGACCAACTTGTAGCTTTAATAGGAACAGTTTTAATGTATAACTTAGTTGCTCAAATCTCTGGAGGGGTAGCTATCTA
Source organism: Fusobacterium sp. (assembly GCA_019410665.1). Lineage (GTDB taxonomy): Bacteria > Fusobacteriota > Fusobacteriia > Fusobacteriales > Fusobacteriaceae > Fusobacterium_A. The sequence goes on along the minus strand of DXSD01000046.1, from coordinate 12,871 downwards.
CTATTTCAAATATGTGGTAGGAAGAGAAGCATTGTTCTCTGTATTTACAGGATTTTCTGGAATAGCTGAAATAGCAGCACTAATGGCTTTTCCAATGTTATCAACTAAAATAGGAAGAAAGAAAGTATTTTTCTTAGCTTGTAGCTTACCAGTTATTGGTTTTGGATTATTATGTTTAGCTGGATATATTGCTCCAGAAAGTGCAACTCTAGTTGCTGCTTGTGGTATAGTTGCTAAATTAGGTTCTGGACTTTCTTTAGGTATTTCAACAGTTATGTTAGCTGACGTTGTAGATTATGGAGAGTTTAAATTTGGAAGTAGAAATGAAAGTGTAATTTTCTCTGTCCAAACACTACTTGTTAAATCAGCTTCAGCTGTAAGTGGTTGGTTAATAGGAATAGGATTGTCTTTAGTGGGATATGTAGCTAATGTACAACAAACAGCTTCTGCTATAATGGGAATAAGAAGTTTAATGATAATTTTCCCTATGTTATTATCAGCAATAGGATATGTAATATACAAAAAATATTACAAATTAAATGATGAGTATTATGATGAGATTGTAGAGAAATTAGCTGAAAAAAGAGCTAATGCTTAGTAAGAAGGAGAGTATAATATGTGGTTAGGAGTAGATTATTATCCTGAACAATGGGATATATCAATGATAGATAAGGACTTAGACAATATAATAGAGCTTGGGAGTAATGTAATCAGGATAGGAGAGTTTGCTTGGCATATTATGGAAAAGGAAGAGGGAAAATTTGATTTTTCCTTCTTTGATATAGTTATAAAAAAAGCTAGTGAGAAAGGACTAAAAGTAATTTTTGGAACACCAACAGCTACAATTCCAGCTTGGCTTGCAAAAAAATATCCTGAAGTATTATCAGAATTTGAAAATGGTCAAAAAAGAAGATTTGGTGGACGTCATACAAGTTGCTATAACAGTGAAAAATATGTGGAGTATTCTAAAAAAATTGTAACAACCCTTGTAGAACACTATAAAGATGAAAAAAATATAGTGGCTTGGCAACTTGATAATGAGTTTGGACATGAGGGAAGCGATGAGTGTTTTTGTAAATGTTGTGAAAGAGAATTCCAAAAATTTCTTTCTAAAAAATTTAATGGAGCTATCAACAAATTAAATGAAACTTATGGAACAACTTTCTGGTCTCAAGAGTATAACTCTTTTGAAGAGATACCTGTACCAGCTGCTACAATTACTACTCATAACCCAGCTTTAAGATTAGATTGGGAAAGATTTAGAAGTGAGAGTATTGTAAAATATTCAGATATGCAAATTGAGATAATTAGAAATATAATTCCAGAAGCTGTAATTATCCATGACTTCCCAGGTGGAGGATTAGATAAGCATGTGGACTACTCTAAGTTAGCAGAAAAATTAGATGTAGTAGCTTACAATAACTATCCAGTATGGGGAGGACAAAAGAAACCTATTCCTCCATATGAAATAGCTTTTGGTTTAGATTATATGAGAGGATTAAAAAGACAAAACTTCTGGATAACAGAGGGAATAATGGGAGCTCAAGGACATGACATAACTGGATATCTTCCAAGACCTAATCAAGCTAAGATGTGGTCATACCAAGGAGTAGCTAGAGGGGCTGAAACATTTATTTACTTCAGATATCGTGGAGCTACTAAGGGAGCAGAGCAATTCTGTTATGGTGTAATAGATGCAGACAACCAAAAGAGAAGAAAATTTTATGAGGTTCAAGACTTCTTTAGAGTAGCTAAGGAAAATGAAAAATCTTTAGAAACTCCAATAGACAGTAAAGTAGCTATGATATATGACTATGATTCATTAGCATCTTTTAGAATACAAAAACAAAGTATTCTATTAGATTGTCATAGTGAGATGAAAAGAATACATAAAGTTTTCTATGAAAAAAATATAATGATGGATATTATTCCTCATACTATGGATATTTCTAAATATGAAGTTGTAATCCTTCCATTTATGATAATTTGGAAAGAGGAATTTGTGGCTAAGATAAAAGAGTTTGTAAATAATGGTGGTAAAGTTGTATTTACTTATCGTAATGCTGTAAAAGATATAGATAATAACTTAACACTAAATGAAATGTTACCTGTAAGATACAATGATTTAACAGGGGTATATGTAGAGGAAACAGAAAGTTTACAAGAATATGATGAGTTACCATTAAAAGGTGTAGGAGAATTTGAAGGAGTAGAGGGAAGAGCTGGAATATTTAGAGATATGTTAGTTCCTACAACAGCTAAAACTTTATTTAAGTATGCTGATCAATTCTATGAAGAGTATTCTGCTGTAACTGTTAATAAAGTTAATTCAGGAAAAGTATATTATATAGGTTGTGGATTAGAAAATGAACTACTTACTAAAGTTATGGAAGATGTATTAGAAGGAACAAGTGTTAAAGAAATTGCTTCTCCTTTAGGTGTGGAAATTGTAGAGAGAGGAAATGGAGGAGAAAAAGTTAGAGTATATATTAATCATAACTCTTTCACAGTTGAAGCTGGAGAGATTAAATTAGAGCCTTTCCAATGTAAAATAGTAAAAATATAATTCTGCAAAAGAGTATTATATCTAGAGAATTAAAATAAGTTAAAATAAATCAAAAACCAAATAATCTAATATTTAAAAGGAAAAAAGTTTACTTCTAGTTGCTAATATTAATGCAATGTATATTATAGTAGATTTTTTTCTTTTTTTATTTATCAAATTCTTGACTTTTCTATTCTAAAAAGGTAGTATCTATATTAGAAAATTAGATTAGAGGTGGTAAATGGATAAGATAATCATGCACTATGACATGGATTCCTTCTATGCTTCAATAGAAATTAGAGATAATCCTAAATATAAAGGCCTTCCTTTGGTTGTAGGAGGAGGAGTAGTAACTACAGCAAGTTATGAAGCAAGAAAATATGGGATTCACTCAGCAATGAGTGTATTTGAAGCCAAGAAACTATGCCCTAATCTTTTAATTGTTCCTGTGGATAAAGATAAATATACAAAGGTATCTCAACAGATACAAAAATTAGTATTAAAAATAACGGAAAAAGTTGAATTTATAGCTTTAGATGAGGGGTATGTTGATATAACTGAAGCTGTGAAAAAATTTCCTAGTTTAGAGGCTTTTGCAGATAAATTTAAAGAGAGGATAAAGTATCATACAAATCTTACCTGTTCAGTGGGAATAGGAATAAATATGTTGAGTGCTAAAATAGCAAGTGGAATAAATAAGCCAGGGGGAAAATACATCTTTAAATCACAACTTGATTTTGTAGAATATATTAAAGCCAAAGATATAAAGATAATACAGGGAGTGGGGAAAAAACTGAGAGAGTTACTAAATAAAGAGGGGATTTACAAAGTAGAAGATATTCTCCCTTACACTCTTCAAGAATTAATAAGTAAATATGGAAAATCTAGAGGAGAGTTACTCTATCTTTCAGCTAGAGGAATAGATCATAGCGAAATTGAATATAAAAGAGTTATACACTCAATTGGAAATGAAAATACATATAGATATCCACTAGATTCAGAAGAGAATATAAAAAAAGAATTGGAAGATATTTTTGAGTACTCCCATGAAAGATTACTAAAAAAAGAACTGATAGCAAAAACTATAATTTTAAAGATAAAGTATAGTGATGGTATTTTAATAACTCGTTCAAAAACTTTAGCAATTCCTACAGATGATAAAATTGTTCTTTTAGAAAATTTTGAGTTCCTTTTAGAAGAGGTAGAAAAAAAACCAGTGAGATTGCTAGGAGTATCTTTTGGTAATTTAATTAAAAAATCTATTAGGCAATTGAGCTTTTTTTAGGTATAATATGAAAATAACAGAACTTAATTAAGGAGAGAACAATGGAGTGGAAAAAATTAGATATTCAAGATAAAGGGATAATAGATGAATATCTTAAAGGGAAATTTAATATTAGTGATTACAATTTCACAAATCAATATATGTGGAGTATAGGAGAAGAGACACAATATAAAATAGAAAATGATGTACTAATAGTAAAAGGTGTTTTTGATGGGCAAGAGTATTTCTATATGCCTGTTCCTAAAAGTAAGGAAAATGATAACTTAGAGAAACTATTTGAAGTTATTGGAGAAATTTTAAAAAATGGAAATAGAATAATTTTAGTTCCTGAAGAGTGGAAAGAGATATTAGAAAGTAGATTCATATTAGAGGAGAGAAGAGAAAGTTTTGATTATATTTATAACTCTGAAGATTTAGGAACTTTAAAGGGAAGAAAGTATTCTAAAAAGAAAAATAAGATTAATAATTTTAAGAAATTATATAATTATACCTATGAAAAATTAAGTGAGGAAAATTTAAAAGAGATAATAGAATTTCAAAAAAATTGGTGTGTAAATAGAGAGTGTGATACTATTCCAGTATTAAAAAATGAAAACTTAGGAATAATGAATCTATTAAATAATTTTTCTCAAATGGATTTTATAGGGGCTATGATAAAAGTAGATGGAGAGATAGTAGCATATTCATTAGGAGAGAAATTAAATTCAGAGTATGGGGTAATTCATATTGAGAAAGGACTTAATCAATATGTAGGAAGCTATCAGATGATAAACCATCTATTTGCTCAAAATGAGTTTGCTGATTGTAAATATATAAATAGAGAAGATGATTTTGGGGATGAAGGATTAAGAGAAGCTAAGGAGTCATACCACCCAGCTTTTTTACTTAAGAAATATGAAATCGTAGATTTTAAATAGGAGGGCCTATGAAGAAAATATTGATAAATATTTTGAGTATTATTTTAATAGTGATTTCTCAAAGTGCTTGTAAAGAAAAAGTATTAAAAAATGAGTTAGTAATAAACACTCTTGATTATAAGAGTAGAGAGGGAAAAGCATATAAGTATGAATTAAATATTCCTCAAATAGAGAGTGAGAACAGTGAAGATTTAGCATATTTTAATATTACAATGAAAGAGGAAGCTAGATATATAATTGAAAATCTAAGTTTAAAAGAGAATGATGGTGGAATAAAAGAAGCTATGATCTCTTATAAGACCTATGAAAATAATTTTAGTATGCTGTCTATTTCAGTATTAACAAGTGTTTATTATGGTGGAGCTCATCCTATAAATAAAATTGAGGGGTATAATTTTAGTTTAAGAGATAATACTTTAGTAACCTTTGATAAACTTTTTAAAGAAGATGGAATTGAATATTTTAATATGAGAATAAATGATATAGTTAGTAATAAGGAGAAGGTTTTAAATACTCAAGGAGATGAAGTTATTTTCTTCAATAATACAGAAGCTGATATTAGAAATTCTGTTGTAATTTTTGAAGGGGACTATATTAAATTTATATTCCAAAATTATGATTTAGCTCCTTATTCAAGTGGAATGCCTGTATTTAAATTTAATAAAAAAGAAGTAAAGAAGTATCTAAACATATAGATGATAATAACATAGAAAAAAGTTGATTTATATATACTAAAAGTGGTATAATACTCAGTATATATTAAATTAATAGGAGAAATAGGAATGGAAATGAAAGATATTATTGCCAAAGTTAATTATTTCTCAAAAATCGCAAGAGAGAGAGAGTTAACAGAAGAGGAAATGGCAGAAAGACAAAAATATAGACAGCTTTATTTAGAGAAATTTAAAGCTCAAGTAAGAGGACATCTTGAGAACATCAAAATTGTAGATGGAAAAGTTGAAGATAAAAATATAAAGATAATATAGTTATGGGGGCATATACGATGAAAAAAGTTACAGTAAAATCTCTATACAGAGAGACAGAAAAGTACCTAGATCAAGAGGTTGTTATAACTGGTTGGGTAAAGAAGATAAGAGATCAGAAAAACTTCGGATTTATAGAGGTAAATGATGGATCATTCTTTAAAGGAGTACAAGTTGTATTTGATACAAGACTTAGCAACTTTGAAGAGGTATCACGTCTATCTATAATCTCTTCAATAGAAGTAAAAGGAAAATTAGTAAAATCACAAGGAGCAGGACAAGCTTTTGAAATAATGGCTGAAGAGGTAAATGTATTCCAAAAAGCTGATTTAGAGTATCCATTACAAAATAAAAGACACACTTTTGAATACTTAAGAACAAAGGCTCACTTAAGACCAAGAACAAATACATTCTCAGCTGTATTTAGAGTAAGATCAGTAGTAGCTTATGCTATTCACAAATTCTTCCAAGAGAATGGATTTGTTTATGTACACACTCCAATTATAACTGGTTCTGACTGTGAGGGAGCAGGAGAGATGTTTAGAGTAACTACTCTAGATTTAAACAATCTACCTAAAAAAGAAGATGGAACAGTAGATAACTCTAAAGACTTCTTTGGAAAAGAAACTAACTTAACTGTAAGTGGACAATTAAGTGGAGAAACTTTCTGTTCAGCATTTAGAAATATATATACATTTGGACCTACATTTAGAGCAGAGAACTCTAATACAGCTAGACACGCTTCTGAGTTCTGGATGATAGAGCCTGAAATTGCTTTTGCTGATTTAGAGGCAAATATGGAACTAGCTGAATCAATGGTTAAGTATATAATCAAATTTGTAATGGACGAGTGTCCAGAAGAGATGGAATTCTTCAATAACTTCATTGAAAAAGGATTATTTGACAAATTAAATAACGTATTAAATAGTGACTTTGGAAGATTAACATATACAGAAGCAATAGATATACTATTAAAATCTGGTAAGAAATTTGACTATCCAGTTGAATGGGGAATTGACTTACAAAGTGAACATGAGAGATATTTAGCTGAAGAGTATTTCAAAAAGCCAGTATTCTTAACTGATTATCCTAAAGATATCAAAGCTTTCTATATGAAACTTAATCCAGATGGAAAAACTGTAAGAGCTATGGACCTATTAGCACCAGGAATTGGAGAGATAATAGGAGGTTCTCAAAGAGAGGATAGCTTAGAGATACTAGAAAATAGAATAACTGAATTAGGAATGAAACCAGAGGATTATGAATTCTATCTAGATTTAAGAAGATTTGGAAGTTTCCCACACTCTGGATATGGACTAGGATTTGAGAGAATTATAATGTATATAACAGGAATGACTAATATCCGTGATGTAATTCCTTTCCCTAGAACACCAAATAATGCAGAATTTTAATTAAGAGGGATCTATGACGAAATTTTTTATAATCTTAATAAGTTTAGGGATATTATTTTATGTGATAACATATCCTTATCCTTTTAAACTTTTGAGAAAGATACGAAGAGTATTGTCTTTTAGTGAGATAACTTATATAGAGAATAGTGACTTTGATTATAGTAAGATCTCTTCTGAGGAATTGGAGCAAAAACTCATTGTTCAAGAGAGAGTTACTAAGTCAAAAGGGTATATTGATGAAGAGTTAAAATATATAGTTATAAAAAATAGAGATGAGGTAGATGAAAATTTACCTTGTCTAATTCTTCTGCACGGACTTAGAGATTGTCCCGAAGATTGGTTAGAAAGAGGAAGAATTAGAGAAAATTACCTTACTCTTTTAAAAGACAAGAAAATAGGAAAGATGAATATTATATTAGTTAACTCAGGCTACGATGGAATGGGTTGGTATACGAATTTTTACAAGGATAGTTCTCATCAATATGAGAGATATTTTATAAGAGAGCTTATTCCAGCACTTAAAGAGGAGTTTCCAAAATCTGAATTTGGAATAGCAGGGTTCTCTATGGGTGGATATGGAGCTTTCAAACTTGGACTTAAGCACTTAGACTTATTTAAGGTAATAGGAAGTTTTTCAGGGGCTACTAGTATAGTGAGAATGAGTGTAAATAGGCGTGTAATAAGACTTTTTAATATTCTTTATATTCCTAAATTTTTATTTAATAATGAGGATAAACTACACTTTTTAAAGGTTTTTGGGTCATGGGGATATAAGATACTTAAAGAGGATCCATATACCTTAATAAAAAGAACTCCTAAATCTAGATATAAGGATAGATATTTTTATACTAGTGTAGGAGAGAAAGATTTAGAGCCTCACTTAATGTTACAACAATGGCTAGATACAGTTGGAAGAATGAAAAAACATGACTATAATTTTAAAGGTTATCTTTGTAAAGAGGAAACACATACTTGGGAGTATGTAGCTAGAGATTTAAAAAATTTTTTAGTATATTTTAATGAGAAAATTCAAAAGTAATAAAAAATGAAAAAAATATTAGAGCAAGTTAGTGAAATAAGCCACACTTGCTCTTTATTCTTTAAGGAGTATAAAATGAAAAAAATAATAAAAGAGGTAATAGTAGTAGAGGGAAGAGATGATATCTCTGCTGTAAAAGCTGCTGTAGATGCTGAAATTATTCAAGTGAATGGTTTTGCTGTAAGAAAAAAAGAGACTATTGAAAGAATAAGAGTAGCTGAGAAAAATAGAGGAATAATTATTTTAACAGATCCAGATTATGCAGGAAATGAAATTAGAAAATATATTCATAAATTTTTTCCAGAGGCTAAAGATGCTTATATAAGAAGATGTGAAGGGACAAAAGATGGAGATATAGGTGTAGAGAATGCTTCTCCAGAAGCTATTATAAATGCTCTTGAGAAAGCTAGATGCACAGTTTCTGATGAGTTACAAGAAAATTTTACTATGAGCTATTTGATAGAGTGTGGCTTAGTAGGAGGAGCAGAGGCCAGCGAAAGAAGAGAGAAAGTTGGAGGAGCATTAGGAATAGGATATTCTAATGGAAAACAATTTCTTTCTAAATTAAATAGATATGGGATAACAAAAGAGGAGTTTGAAGAAGCCCTAAAGTAAAAAAAAGTTGAATTATTATGAAATCTATGATATATTAAAGGTAAAGTTCTAATAGTAAAAATACTCATATATCCCTGTAATATGGTCAGGAGTCTCTACGGGTTGCCACTATAACAAGCCGCTATGAGTTGAAATATAGACTTTAAATATTTTTCTTATTTTAAAGTGATATTTCTCTCTTAAAAGTTACAAGGATAGAGTAAGTTTTATTGAGGGGAATATAGAATTCTTTTCAAATATGATTTAAACTTTTCAAATTTTTATTTCCCTTTAATTCATTAAATTTCAATTAATAAAATTTTTAAAAGTGTATTGTTTAGTTAATCAACATATTAAAATATATCAGGAGGTCAGCTTTGTTTAGTTTTAAAAATTATTTAGCTGCTACATCATTAGAGGAAGCTTATAATGAGTTAGTAAAAAACAAAAGAAATATTGTATTAGGAGGAACTTCTTATTTAAGAATGGGAAATGTTTCTTATAATACAGCTATTGATTTATCAAATCTTTCTCTAAATTACATAAAAGAGGAAGGAGAGTATGTGCACATTGGTGCTATGGCTAGTTTTAGAGATCTAGAGACTAGTGAGATTACTCAAAAGCTTTTTGATGGGATCTTAGACAGATGTGTAAGAGGAATAATAGGAGTACAATTTAGAAGTAATGTTACAGTGGGAGCTACTGTATTCTCTAAGTATGGATTCTCAGATTTAATTCCTACACTGTTAGCTATGAATGCAACTGTGGTTCTTTATAATGGTGGAGAGATATCTTTAGAAGAGTATCTAAAAGAAGAGGGGCTTAGAAGAGATATTTTAGTAGAAATAAAAATAAAAAAAGATGGAAGAGGAGCTTTCCAAAGTATTAGAAAGAGTAAAACTGACTATGCAATAACAAATACTTGTGTAACTAAGGGGGAGTTTGGAATAAGAGTAGCTATTGGAGTAAGACCAGGAAAAGCAGTACTTTCTTACAAAGCTATGGAGATTTTAAATAATAATGAGATAACAGAAGAGATTATTGATAGAGCTTGTGAAGCTATGGCTGAAGAGGTTACTTTTGGAAGTAATATGAGAGGAACAGGAGAGTATAGAAAAGCTGTTTCTAAAACTCTTGTAAAAAGAGCAATTAAGGAGGTATTATAGTGCTTTTAACTCTTAATGTAAATGGAAGAAAAAGAGAGATAGTGATCTCTCATGATGAATATTTATTAGATGTATTAAGAAAATTAGGATATCTAAGTGTAAAAAGAGGTTGTGATACAGGATCATGTGGACTTTGTACTGTACTTGTAGATGATAAACCTGTTCTTTCTTGTAGTACACTAGCTGTAAGAGCTCAAGGAAAAAATGTAACAACTATTGAAGGATGCGAAAGAGAAGCTAAGAGATTTGCTGAGTTTATGGCTGCTGAAGGAGCAGAGCAATGTGGTTTTTGTGCTCCAGGATTTACTTTAACAGTGCTTGCTCTTATGAAAGAGTATGAGAATCCAACTGATGAAGAGATACTTCACTATTTAAATGGAAACTTATGTAGATGTAGTGGGTATGTTTCACAACTTAGAGCTATAAAAAACTTTATGGAGGCTGAGAAGAGATAATGAAATTTGTAAATAAAGAGATTAAGAAAGTAGATGGAATTGGACTTATAACAGGAAAGCCATTTTACACTGAGGATTTAGTTGCAAATCAAGAGTATTTAGTTATAAAACTTCTAAGATCTCCTCATGCATATGCAAAAATAAAGGAAATAGATACAACAGTAGCTGAAAAAGTACCAGGAGTAGAAGCTATATTTACATATAAAGATGTACCACAAACAATGTTTACATTAGCTGGGCAATCTTATCCTGAACCTTCTCCATATGATAGAAAAATTTTAGATGAATATGTGAGATATGTTGGAGATCCTGTTGCTATAATAGCAGCTGTAGATGAGCAAACAGCTGAGAAAGCTATGAAACTAATTAAAGTTAAATATGAGGTTTTAGAAGCTGTAGTAGATTATGAAAAAGCTTTAGATTCACATGTTCTAGTTCATAAAGAGAGAGCTCATACTAACTACGATAATCTTGGATATGATAATACAAGAAACTTAGCATCTTCTTATTTACAAGTTAAGGGAGATGTAGATAAAGGATTTGAAGAGAGTGAGGTTATAATAGAAAATACTTATTATACACAACCTCAAATCCATGCTATGATGGAAACTTATAGAGCAGCTTCATATTTTGATGTATACGGAAGACTTACTGTAATATCTTCTACACAAATTCCTTTCCATGTAAGAAGACATCTAGCTAGAGCGCTAGAGTATCCTAGTAGTAAAATAAGAGTGATAAAACCCAAATTAGGTGGAGGATTTGGAGGAAAACAAACTTCAGTTTGTGAAATTTATACAGCATTTGTAACTTTAAAAACTGGAAAACCTTCAAAAATAATCTATACTAGAAAAGAGACTCAAGCTTATTCAAATACTAGACATGGAATGAGATTAACTGTTAAAATAGGTTCTGATAGAGAAGGAAATATAAAAGCTATAGATATAAATGTATTATCAAATACAGGAGCTTATGGGGAACACTCACCAACAGTAACAGCTCTTGTAGTTTATAAAACATTCCCACTTTATGCAAAAATACCTATGAGATGTAAAGCTGATATAGTTTACTCTAATACTATGGTAGGAGGAGCTTTTAGAGGTTATGGAGCTACTCAAGGAACATTTGCGGTAGAATCAGCTGTAAATGAATTAGCACATAGATTAGGATTAGACCCAACTGAAGTAAGAATGAAAAACTTAGTTGATCAATCTGAAACAGTTAGTGGAGATATTAAAAAGTGTATTGAGATTGGTAAGGAAGCTTTCAAATGGGCAGATAGAGAAGTAGTAGATATGGGAGATGGAAAGGTTAGAGCTTCTGGAATGGCTGTAACTATGCAAGGATCAGGAATTGCAAATGTAGATACAGGTTCTGCTACTGTTAAATTCCATGACAGTGGAGATTTTACTGTAATGTTAGGAGTAACTGACATGGGACAAGGTTGTGATACTGTACTTTCTCAAATGGCTGCTGAAATCTTAGAAGTTCCTATGGAGAAAATAATAGTAAATACAGCAGATACTGATACATCACCATATGATCCAGGAGCATATGCTTCAAGTGGAACTTATGTTACAGGAAACGCTGTAATTATAGCTTGTGAAAAAATGAAAAAAGAGATAGTGAAAGCTGCTGCTAAATTAATGAATAAAGCTGAAGAAGAGTTAGAGTATAAAGGAGAGTTCGTAGAAGCTAAAGATGGAACTACTTTAACTTTAAAAGAGATAGGAGTAAGAAGTGTGTCTTTTGAAGGACAAAATCAGATTACTACTACAGGAACTTGGGGAGGAAAAACTTCACCACCTCCATTTATAGCAAGTTTTGTTGAAGTGGAAGTAGATACATTAACTGGAGAAACAAATGTAGTTGATTTCTTATCAGTAGCAGATTGTGGAATACCAATAAATCCAGCTTTAGCAAGAGTTCAAGTAGAGGGAGGAATAGCTCAAGGAATAGGACTTGCTCTAACTGAAGAAGTAACTATTGACAAAAATGGAAAACTTTTACAAGATACTTTAATGCAATATAAAATTCCATCAAGAAAGGATATCGGACCTAAAGTAAATGTTATATTTAGCCATTCAAATGAGCCAACAGGACCATTTGGAGCTAAATCTATTGGAGAAGTTGTTATAAATACGGCTGCTCCAGCTATTGCTGATGCTGTTTATAAGGCAACAAAAGCTAGAGTTAGAAGTCTACCAATTACAAGTGAAAAATTATTTTGGGAAATGTATTCAAAATAATTGTATTTTATGATATAATATGAAAATATCATTAATTTATGAGATAAATATTGGAGGCTTATTTTAAACATGGAATTATTAAAGGATTATATTCTAAATAACGGAAAAACAATTGGTTCAAAAATTTTAAAAGTAGATAGTTTCTTAAATCATCAAATTGATCCTGTTTTAATGATGAAAATGGGAGAGGAATTTAAAAGAAGATTTGAAGGAGTAGAAATTAATA
>DXSD01000045.1 GCA_019410665.1 Fusobacterium sp. | reverse complement strand
TTTATTGTTGTGTTTGCATTTATTGTCTTTCTCTATTCTGTTGCTAATGTCCTTTTACCATTTATCTTTACCGCTCTCTCGCGGACAAAGATTATAATATCATAATTTTGAAATTTCGTCAATACTTTTTTTAAAAAAATTTATTTTTTATTGTATATCCCTTAATTTATCTAGTGATATTACTCTATATCTACCTTTTTCAAGCTTTTCTATATAATTATTTTCTATAAAAAATTTTATAACTCTTGAAAGAGATGGCCTACTAACATTAAAATATTCTGAAAGCTCTTTTACAGATCCCTCTAAAATAAAAATTCCATTTTCCTCTCTTTCTATTATGAATTCAGCTAATTTACGATTTATAGTTTTATTGCTTAAACTTTCCCATAAATTTTTTGATAAAAACTGTGCTTTATTACTTATTTCATCTAAAAAATTTACTAATAGATTTAGATTATTTTGTAATATATTTATCAATTCACATTTTTCTATAAAAAGTAATTTTATATTTGATTTAGCCACTAAATCTACTGGAAATCTATTTATATCTCCAAAGATAAAAGCTGAAGCTATAATCTTTCCATTTTTTAACTCCTCTATTTTTTTTACACTTCCATCCTCTTTCAGCATTTCAGCTACTAAATTTCCTTCAAGATTTATATAAAGCCCATCTATTTCATCCCCTCTAAAAGCAATATATTCATCTTTACTATAAGTCATTATCTTATATTTACAATTTCCTATTATATTTATAAACTCTCTCTCTTCTAATTTTTTAAAAAAATCTGTTTCTTTTATTAAATCAATAAGTTTTTTTTCCAAGTTTTTATTCTCCTTATAAAATATTTATGTTATAATGGTTAAGTTATTATATCATTAGTTTTAGGAGTTTAAAATGAAAAAATTTATCATTCTTTGTCCAGCTTGTAAGAAAAAAATGAAAATTTCTGATAAAACAGCTAAATATAAATGCCCTCATTGTGGTAAAATTTATAAATATAATAAACTTAAAAGTATCTTTTACAATATCAAAGATGTTTTTGTTGGAATTGGTGAAACCTTTTCTGATATAAAGTTTAATATGAAAAAAAGATATTCAGATGCTAAAGCAACTTATCAATATATGAGTCAATTAAAAAAGCATATGAAAAATGACCCTAACTGGTCTCAATATAGAAAAGAACAGCAAGAAATGAAAGATGTTTCTCCTAAGAAATCTTTTAAAGATTTTTTTAGAAAAAGAAAATAATAAGTTTAGGCTGTTGTAAGAAAACTAGCAACAGCCTTTGATCTTTAATAATCTTTTTCATCAAAAGATAACTCTATCCTTCCTATATCTGATTTTAATTGTCTAAAATTTACTCCAGCTGAAGTTAACATTTTTTTCGATGCTATATTAGATTCTGTTCCATTATATTTATCTGAAAGATATACTAGTTCCTTTATTCCACTTTGTATTATAGCTTTACTACACTCATGACATGGGAAAAGTGCCACATATATAGTACATCCCTTAAGAGTTTTTGTACTATTTAATATTGCATTTAATTCAGCATGGCATACAAAAGGATATTTAGTCTCTAAAAACTCCCCCTCTCTCTCCCAAGGATATTCATCATCACTACAACCTATAGGCAGCCCATTATATCCAACTCCTATAATCTTCTTCTCTTCGTTTACTATACATGCTCCTACCTGTGTATTAGGATCTTTACTTCTTTTTGCAGAAAGAAGTGCTACTCCCATAAAATACTCATCCCAAGCTATATACTTTTCTCTTTTCATCTCTATCCCTCCTCATATTTTCTTTTAAAAATAATATACCATATTTTTAGACTTTTTTAAATTTTTCTTTATCTAATATATTAAATTTGATAAAATATAGAAAAAATGGAGGTTATTATGAAAAAAATTTTACTATTATTTTTTACTATTTTTAGTTTTTCCTTTTCCATAGTTGATTTTGAAGGAATTAATTGGGGAGATAGTAAAAAAAATTTGGAACTTATTTTTCCAAAACTTGAAAAAGAACCATCACTTAATGAAAATATTGAAATTTTATATATTAAGGAACCTAAAGATTTTGTAGAAAAATATCAATTTTTTTTAAAAAATAATTCTTTATTTAAAATAAGAGTTGTTTTTGATAAAGAGAGTGTTGGAAAAAGCCAACTTCAAGATATATATTCAGAACTCTTAAAAAACATAGGTTCTCCTATATCTAAATCTCCTATCAACGAAAAAGTAGATGATCTTACATTAAGAGGTAACTCTTTGAAATTTATACCTGATCTCACTACAACATTGTATTTTAATGGAGTAGATACAATAGATAAATTTGATAGAATGATTGATTCCAACCTTTATTTAGAGTATATTGATTCTAATATAGATTTTTAATATAAAAAAAGAACCCAGATAGAAAATCTATCTAGGTTCTTTTTTATTACTTAAGGTTTAATTAGAATTTTTTTCCAAAATATCTCTCTAATAATCCTGCGAAAGCTCTTCCATGTCTAGCTTCGTCTTTAGCCATTTCATGAACTGTATCGTGGATAGCATCAAATCCTAATTGTTTTGCTCTCTTAGCAATATCAAATTTTCCTGAAGTTGCTCCGTACTCAGCTTCAACTCTTCTTGATAAGTTCTCTTCAGTAGAAGCAGTTACACACTCTCCTAATAACTCAGCAAATTTAGCTGCGTGCTCAGCTTCTTCGAAAGCTATTCTTTTGTAAGCTTCTGCTACTTCTGGATATCCTTCTCTGTCAGCTACTCTTGACATTGCTAGGTACATTCCAACTTCTGTACACTCTCCTTCAAAGTTAGCTCTTAATCCAGCGATTATTTCTTCATCTCCACAAGCTAGTCCTTCTCCAACTTTGTGCTCAGTTGCCCAAACTCTTCCTGCTCCTTCTACTACTTCTTCCCATTTATCTTTTCCAGCTTTACATACAGGACATTGAGTCATTGCCTCATCAGTTATAATTTCTCCACAAACTTTACATCTCCATTTTGCCATTTTAATTCCTCCTTAAATTTCAAATCATTTTAATTTCTAATTTTATATTTCGTTTTACTTTTTTGTAATCGTTTCATATTTGCTACAAGAATAATATACTATATATTACTCTTTTTGTCAAGTATTTTTTTATTTTTTCTTTATTATATGTTTTTGAGGTTGTAAAATAATCTCAGTAATAACAGTTCCCTCTCTTTGAGATAAAATATTTTCAACTGCATCTGCCACACACTCTGGAAGAATATAACTATTCTCTTCATCTCCCTCTCTGAAATTTAACTCATTATAAAAAGGTGTTTTTGTTATATCTGGTAATATAGATACAACTTTTACTCCTGTTTTTCTCACTTCATCAAATAGTCCCTTAGAAAAATGTAATAACCCTGCTTTAGTTGCTGAATATGCACAGCCATAAGTACTTGATTTGGTTGCTGTAATAGAAGAGACATTAATAACAGTTCCTTTTCTCTTTTTTAAATCTCTTAACAACAGTTGAGTTAATACAAGGGGAGCTTCTAAATTAAGTGCTATCATCTTATGTAACTTTGTAGGATTTATCTCTTCATGTGGTCCAAAAAAACCTACTCCAGCACAATTAATAAGCATATCTATCTCTGTCTCTTTTTTTAATTTTTTCATCATATCTTCTATATTTTGGTATTTTAATAAATCACAAAATATAGGGAAAAATCTATCATTTTTAATACTAACTTTACTAAAATCTCTTCCTACTCCATAAACTAAATATCCCAGTTCTAATAACTTTTTAACTATAGCTAAACCTATTCCAGAAGTGGCACCTGTTATCAGTACTTTTTTCATTTTTTCTCCTCTATATAAATATCTTTTCTTTATCTACAAATTTTAAAATTTTATCTTTTACAAAATCTAACATCTCTCTATTCTCTTCAACAGAATATGTATAAACTCCCTCTTGACATTGGAATGGATAACTTAATATCACAGAATTTCTTCTATTCCCTTTCATTCTTTTCATATACTCTTTTGAAATTCTAAAAGTTCCAATACTTACATCTAGTATCTTTTTTCCATCTATCTGTTGAAACGTTTCCTCTACCATTTCTCCATAAATTTGATTGAAATTTTCAATTTTTATCATAGGATCAAAACAAACTCTTACAGTCCATCCATTTTCTACCAATTCTTTAACAGCTTTTACTCTCATATCAAAAGTAGGAGTTCCAATTTCATGTTTCTTTGCAAATTCCCTAGGTGATAGTGTCCAAGCTACTATAAAGTTAGAATTTGCTTCTAACTCTTTAAATACTTTTATATTTGCACTTTTAGTACGTAACTCTATCTTTAAATTTTTATGTTTTTCAACAAAAGAGTACCATCTTTTTACAAAGCCAGTTATCTCTTCTAGAGCCATTAAATCTGTATCATAGGAGATACAAATATACATAGAGTGATTTTTTAATCTCTCTTCTATCTCTTTAAACATATCCTCTAAATTTACAAAAATAACTATATTTCCTGATGAATAAACACCTTGAAGATAACAATATTCACAATCATATATGCAATTTAAAATAGATGAAGAATAGTAAAAGTTATCATTTCCAAAACTTTCACATACCTTTGCCCCTTCATAAAGATAATTCTCTTTTTTCACTGCTAATATTAGTTTTGGACTTTTTTTCTGTAAAGAAAAATTTTGATTATTTCTAGAAAAAAACTCTTTATAACTCTCTATCTCTATCACTTGAGAGTTAGGAAATCTCTCTAATATTTTTTTACTCTCTTGGTATTTTTTTGCTTCTTTTTCAATGTAAATATGGGAGAAGCTTTTATTTAATAAACTCATAAGTTTATAAAACTCCTTTATAATAAACTTTTTCTTCTATAATCTGTAATATCAGTTTTTAATCTCTTTATCAGATCTTCTACTTTAATTTTTTTACTATCAATAGCTCTTAATTCGCTGTCAGTTGCTCCTATTAGCTCTACAAATTGAACCTTTCCATTGGGTGTAGAAATCTCTCCTGCACAATCAAGAATAGTTACAAAACCTGTTATTTTAGATTTCTTATTTGCATCTATTCCTTCTTTTTGTCCTGTCCAGATATATTCATTAGGCTGAAAAATCTCTCCACTTTCAAATACATATCTAGCTAATTCTTGAAATATTGAACAGATATTTTTTAGTTCTCTATCTTTTATATCCAGCTCTTTCTTTTTTCTGTTTTTTTGTTCCTCGGTCATTTTCAACTTAAAAGTTAACTCAAATCCATAACCACTATACTCCATATTATCGGTTTCTTTTTCATATAATTCACTAAAACCAAAAGTTACAAAATGATAATATCCATCTCCTCTAAATATACTTATCCCATCTAAAGGATCTTCTCCTCCAAGTCTTGAAGATATTGCTGCATGAAAGTGTATCTCTTCTTGCTTAGGATAAATTTTTTTAAATCTTTTTTCAATAGCATCAAATCCAGATGTATCTATTATCTCTAATTCATTACTCTCTTTCATTTTAACTCCTTAATTTCATCTAATATTTTTTTACTATCTCTTTTATCCTTAATCTCTATATCTTTATATTTAACTAAAATATTTTCTATATCTTTTCCACATAACTTATAATAGATTAACAGATTTCTTAATTCATTTTCCATTGTAGTAGTAAATCTAGCTTTTTCCATAAGCTCAACTACTCTTTTTTCCTCTGTTAAAGAAAAAGTAATATCCTCTTCAACTTGAAATCTCTCTCGTTCTATTAACCAGCTATCTACTTGAGGAAGAGCATTATTTAAAAGATTCTCTACCTCTTTTTCCTCTACTATTCCATCTAAATAATCAGATACTATCTTCAAAAAATTTACTTGATAACTTTGAAAAAAATATGTACTAGCTTCAAAGATCCCTGCTCCTTCCATATCCACTAAGTCCTCTTTAACTCGCTCTTGAGAATATACAGGAAAATTAAAACTTTCAAGTCCTCCCTCTTTAAAAGGATGTTTAAACAACATATCTGGATAATAGCTTCTTTTTAATTCTGAATTAGTTATTTTATTACATAAAACAGTATCTCCCACTTTATATCTATCTCTTTTAGCTCCACATATACCAATATTTAAAAAGATATCTTTTTCGCTTATCTTCATTTGAGATAAAATATAAGTAGTAGCTATTGCACTTTTTAAACTTCCTACTCCTGTTATTATTAAAACTATTCTATCATTTTTAAAAACTTGTAATTTTTTTATGCTATTATCCCTTTTTAAATTAAAGTATTTTATTATAGGTTTAGCCTCTACTCCTAAGGCTACTGCTATATATATCATATCTCTCCTTTATTAGAACTAATCTAATTTCGATAATGCTTCTACCGTTTTCTCCATTTCTATTTTTAATTCTTCATACAATGAATTAATCTCATCTTTAGTTAAACTTTCTACCTTCATTAGCTCCATAGAAAGTTCATAAATTTTTTTAAGTCCCAAATTTCCAGCTACTCCCTTTAAAGTATGAGCACTCTCTCCAACTTTTTTTAAGTCTCCTCTTTCTATTCCTTCTGTAAGGGATTGTAAACTTTTATCATCTATAAATTTTTTCAAAAATTTTATATAAAAACTTTCCATATTTCCAAATCTTACCAAACTTTTTTCAATTTCAATATCAATAATATTCTCTAACTCTATAAGTTTCATTTTTCTACCTCTCATTCTTACTTTTAATCACATTATAACACATCTTATCTATTTTTTATCAAATTTCTTAATTTTAAAAATAAAATAATTCAACAGTTTTATCTATAAAAAGATACAAAAAAATCAAGAATGATAAAGGTCTCTCTTCGTCCCAAAATCACTCTTGATTTTTTATAATTTTACTTATTTTTATTAAAAAAATTCAACTATAATGTTAATATTTTTATATCCTCAGGGATTATCAAATCAACTCCAGTATTAGCTTTTACATCTTCTATAGAAGAGTATGGACTTACCTCAGTTAAAACTAATCCTTCTGGAGTTACTTTAATTACACATTTCTCTGTTATAATTAAGTCTACCTCTTTAGCAGCTGTTAATGGTAAAGTACATTTTTCTAATATTTTTATTTGTCCATTAGATGTATGTTCCATTCCTACTATAACCTCTTTAGCTCCTACTACTAGGTCCATAGCTCCTCCCATTCCAGGCACTTTTTTACCAGGAACCATCCAGTTAGCTAGGTTTCCTTCTTTATCTACTTGTAGAGCCCCTAGAACAGTAGCATCTACATGTCCTCCTCTAATAATTCCAAATGATGTACAAGAATCAAAGAATTGAGCTCCTGGAAGGACAGTTACAAATCCTCCTCCAGCATTGATCATGTCCTTATCCTCTTTTCCTGCTTCTGGAGCTGGTCCTACTCCGATTATTCCATTTTCTGATTGGAATACAACATCCATGTCAGCTGGTATATAGTTAGCAACTAATGTAGGTAATCCTATTCCTAGATTTACCACATAACCATCTTTTAACTCTTGTGCTACTCTTTTTGCTATATATTCTCTAACTTGTTTTTTATCTAGTTCCATTTTTCAATCCTCCTATTTTACTATGTAGTCTACAAATATTCTTGATGTCATTACATGATCTGGATCTATCTCTCCAACTTTTACAAGATTCTCAGCAAAAACTATAACTGTATCTGCAGCTGTTGCCATCATTGGATTAAAGTTTTTAGTAGTTTTTGCATAAACAATATTTCCTAATTCATCAACTACTGATCCATTTAATAGAGCTACATCTGCTCTTAGAGGCTTTTCTAATAGATATTTTTTACCATCTATTTCTAATACTTGCTTTCCTTCTTCAACAATTGTTCCTACACCAGTTGGAGTAAGTACTCCTCCTAGTCCACACCCTGCTGCTCTTATTCTTTCAGCAAGAGTTCCTTGAGGACAAAGCTCAACTTCCATCTCACCACTTTGCATTCTTCTTCCAGTTTCAGGATTTGTTCCAATATGAGTAGCTATAACTTTTTTAACTTGATTGTTACATACTAATCTTCCTATTCCTCTATCAGGGAATCCAGTATCATTTCCTATTACAGTTAAATCTTTTACACCTTTTTCTATAAGGGCATCAATAATTTTTTCTGGTGTTCCTACACCTAAAAATCCACCTATAAAGACAGTCATTCCATCTTTTACATGTGATACTGCTTCTTCCATTGTCACTACTTTGTTTTTCATTTTTACCTCCTAGCTCATTAAAAAAACTACTTGAAGATCTCCCCTGCCTCTAAATACCATAACAATAGATCTAAACTATCCATTGAAATATTTACATAGTTGCAATAATCTTTCATTTTTTTCTCTATCTCTAAATATAACTTTGGAGTTATACTTTTAGGAACTTCATCAATTATTTCTAACCTTACTAAATTTTTTAAAATATGTCTATCAAGAATAGCTATCTCTTGACCAAATCCCACATTTCTTAAAAAATGACTTGCTTCTTTGTAAGCCATTCCCTTTATATTTTTTACTATCCACTCTCTTGCATCACTTATCTCTTTAAAACTTGAAAAGAAATCTTTAGTTATAAATTCTCCCTTTTCATTTTTCATCTTCTCTCTAAGCTCCACAAGATACTTAGCTTTATTATTTTTAAACCTTACAATATTGAGATACTCAACTATCTCCTGTGCACTTCCATTAAATAAAATTCCATTATCTCTTAAAGTTGTAATAGCTTTCCAAGCATTTACTGCCTTAGATTGAGGAGTAAGAATACAAAAGGATAATTCCACATGTATGTCTTCATTACTCCCCTCTCTCCACACATTTTTAAATTCTTGAAGTCTTTTATCTATGTCTGATTTTATCTCAAAATACTTACTTTCAATTTCATAAAAATACTTGTTTTTTTTCATTTTTCTCCTTTAAATTTTAGAAAAGGAAGAAACCTGCAGAAATCACAAATCCTGAACAAATTAATACTATTAGACAGTATCCCATAATATCCTTAGCACCTAATCCTGCTATTCCTAATGCTGGTAAAGCCCAGAACGGCTGAATCATATTTGTCCAAGCATCTCCCCAAGCTATAGCCATAGCTGATTTAGCTGCTGATACTCCAATCTCAAGTCCTGCTGGCATAACAATTGGAGCTTGTACTGCCCATTGTCCTCCTCCAGATGGTACGAAGAAGTTTACAAGTCCAGCACTCCAGAATGAGAATAATGGGAATGTCTCTGGTGTAGATATATTTACAAAGAAGTTTGACATTATAACTGCTAATGAAACTCCATCTGTATTAGCTCCTGTCATTATTCCCATAATACCTGCATAAAATGGGAATTGTAATAGTATTCCTGAAGCTCCTTTAGTAGCTTCTAAGAAAGCATCTAAGAATTTTCTAGGTGTTCCATGTAATAATATTCCTGTAAATAGGAAGATAAAGTTAACTAAGTTAAGATTTAAGTTAAATCCTTTTGTCATAAAATATTGAATAATATATACCCAACCCATAATACCTAATATTATAGATACTACTTTACTATTTTCTATTTTTTCTGCTGGTGTCATATCACTCCAACTTTTTACAACTGTTTCCTCTTTTTCCTCTAATAATTTAGGATCCACAGTAACAACTTCATCATCACTAGGATACATTGCTCTATTGATTATAGGTAAAACTATAAGTAATCCTCCCATTATGAATAGATTCATTGGAGAGAATATTGTTTCACTAGTAGGGATATTAGCTGTAATAGCTCCTGCTGTTTGCTTAGAAAGAGCTGCTACACTATCACTTGCCACTTGTAATGGAATAGACCCAGAAAGTCCTCCATGCCACACTAAAAATCCAGTATAAGCTGAAGCTATTAAAAGTCTATAATCTATTCCTTTTAATTTTTTAGCTATCTCTCTTGCAAAAATAGCTCCAATAACTAATCCAAATCCCCAGTTTAAAATACAAGCTATTGTTGAAACTAGAGTTACAACTACTATTGCTTGTCTAGGTGTTGTTAATTTAGACGCTAAATTTGATAAAAAGTTCTTAAATATCTTTGAACTTGCCATTGTATGTCCAGTTACTAATACTAAAGCCATTTGCATAGAAAAAGCTAGCAATGACCAAAATCCATTAGTCCAGTGTCCAATTATTCTTATAGGGCTCTGTTTCGTGAAAACCATTGTTCCTAAAAAAACTATAAAAGTTAATAAAGCACAGAAAATATATGGATCTGGCAAATATTTTTGCATAACAGATACACATAATGAAGTAAAACGTTTGAATAATCCTTGACTATTTTTTTCTTTAGTCATAGTTTTCATCCCCTTTTAATTAATTTTATCACACTATGAGTATACTACTACATACAACAATTGTCAAGCACAGTTGCCGTATTTAATACTTTTTGCACATTTTTTAATTTTTTTAGATTAGATTTAGTTCAAACCAGAAATTTACATAGCTCTTTTCAGATAAATAAACTCCATACTTACACTTATGGTTTTCCAATACTCCAGCAACAATTGCCAAGCCTAATCCATGCCCATCTTTTCCAATAGCACTATCCAACCTTACAAATGGAGTCCAAATAGTCTCTAAGTCTTTTTCTTTTAGATGATCGCTTCTATTCCTTACAATTATTTTACATTTTTCATTTTTCTTTTCTGTAATAACTTCTACAGCTTCATCTCCAGTGCTGTATTTTATTGCATTAACAATTAAATTATCCAATACTCTATCTATATACTTTTCATCACATAAAACATTTATATCTTTTTCTCCAATATATTCTACTTTTCTATTTTTAGTTGAATACTTATCTATAAAATCCTTTATTATATCATATATATTTACCTTTTCCATTTTCATTTTAAAATAACCTGACTCTATTTGAGATATTAATAATAACTCCTTAACTAAACTATCCATTTTATAACTTTCTTCAACTATAACTTCACAATAAAAATCTCTATCTTCCTCAGTTGCGATATTTTCCTTAAGCCCCTGAGCATAACCTTGAATTATTGCAATGGGAGTTTTTAATTCATGACTCACACAAGCTACAAACTCTTTTCTCAATTTATCAAGTTTCTTTTCTTTTTCTATATCTTCCATCAATTTCAAATTTGCCTGATTTATCTCTTGAATATTCTTCTCAAGAGTTTCTCCCATAATATTTATTGTTTTTCCTAATTCTCCTATCTCATCTTCTCTATTCTCTTCAAATTTTCTACTAAAATCTAAATTTGATATTTTTTGAGTTATCTCTTTTAATTCAAGAATAGGAGCAACCATAGCTTTAGAAAAAATAAATGCCATAGATGATCCTATTATAAAAGATAATAATATTATTTGAAGGTGGTATTGCATAGACATCTCTAACCCCTCTTGAATTAAACTTAAAGGAGTTACTATTTCTAAATACCTATCTTCTTTGTAAGCTATAAAAAGAACTAAAACCTTTCCTCTATAATCATTATAATTTATTATTTTAAATATCGGTTCCTCTTCCTGAAAGTTCTCTTTTATCTCTTCTATTTCAATTTCTGTGAGCAATTTTTTGTAAAGATATCTTTGTAATTGATCATTTTTTTTTATGGTTATTTCTGCATTATTCTGTATCTCTAAATTTCTAAAATCCACAATATAATTTGGATCACTAATAACTCTCGCCATCTGTATAAGTCTATCTTTTTTTGTTGTTATATAAAATTTTTCTAAATATACAGTATTAGTTATAGCAAATCCTCCTATTATCATCATAACCATACTCCACATTAGTAAAAATATCTTCCATCTTATTTTCATATCTTACCCCTCAAATTTATAACCAAAACCTCTCACTGTTTGAATATATTCTTCCCCTATTTTTTTTCTAAGCCTTTTTATATGAGTATCTACAGTTCTAGAATCGCCAAAATAATCCCAACCCCACACTGAATTAAGTATTTTTTCTCTAGATAGGGCTATACCCTTATTTTCTATAAAAAAGTATAATAGATCATACTCTTTAGGAGTTAACTCTAAAATTTCATCTCCTAATTTTACCTCTCTTCTCACTCCATCTACTACTAAATTTCCAAATGTCATTGGAGTATTATCTACAATTCTTCCATCTCTTCTCAAAAGTGCTTTTACCTTAGCAACTAACAATTTAGGATTAAATGGTTTTGTCATATATTCATCAGCTTCTAATTCAAATCCAAAAAGTTGATCACTTTCATCAGATCTCGCAGTAAGCATAATAATAGGTGTTTGAAATTCCTCTCTTATTTTTCTACAAACACTCCATCCATCTATCTTAGGCATCATTATATCTAAAATAACTATATCATAAGTATTTGAAAAAAACTTCTCAATCCCCTCTTCTCCATCTCCAGCTTCATCTACTACGTACCCTTCCCTTACTAAATAATCTTTAATTAACTTTCTAATTTTCCACTCATCATCTATTACAAGTATTCTTTTCATTGATTCTCTCCTCCTATTTTATCATCTTATTAATTGTGTATAGAAAATCATCTACAACTTTCTCTTCCTGCCCTAATTTTATGTCTCTCACTAAACAATTTTTTATATGTCCTTCTAATATTACTTTAGACATACTATCCAGTTCATTTTTTATCATAGCAACCTCTTTTAAAATACTGCTACAACAATCATCTTTTTCTATGTGCTCCCTTATACTTTCTATTTTTCTCTCTATCTTTCTTATTATATCTTCATTACTTGTCTCTGGTTTTTTCCCATTTTTAGCCATTAATTTATTTAAAGTTTCTATTAATTCAATAGTTGCTTCAGATTCAAATCCAGCTTTTATCTCATGTACCACACAACTTCTCAAATGAACTTCTAAAACAACCTTAGCTATTCCATTAAGAGCAGATTTCACTGAGGATACTTGATTTAATATTTCGTCACACTTTACATGATTTAACATCATTTTCTCAATTCCTCTTAACTGTCCTGCTATCCTATTTATTCTAGAGATAAGATTTTTTCTAAATCCATTTTCTTCAGATAAACAATATCCTTGTAACTCTATATCTTTAGCTTTCATATTATCACCTTGTATCTTAATTTATATATATTATACAGTAAAAAAAGGTATTGTTGCAAATTTAAAATAAAAAATTTGCTTAATACCTTTAATTTTTGAAATTATTTTTTAAATTTTCTTAACCTTAAAGCATTAGTAACTACTGAAACTGAACTCATTGCCATAGCTGCTCCTGCTATCATAGGATTTAATAGATGTCCTGTTAAAGGATATAAAACCCCAGCTGCAATAGGAATACCAATGGTATTATATATAAAAGCCCAGAAAAGATTCTCTTTAATATTCTTAATAACAGCATGACTTAGTTCCATAGCTGTAAGAACATCTCTTAAGTTTCTTTTCATTAAGACAATATCAGCACTCTCCATAGCTATATCAGTTCCTCCACCTATTGCTATTCCAATATCAGCTTGAACTAAAGCTGGAGAATCATTTATTCCATCTCCTACCATAGCTACATTTTTTCCCTGTTCCTGTAACTCTCTTACCTTCAAATATTTCTCCTCTGGAGTTACTTCAGCAAATATAATATCTATCCCAACTTCTCTTCCTATTGCTTGAGCAGTAAGTTTATTATCACCAGTTATCATCCCTATTTGATAACCTCTATTTTGTAGCTCTTTTATAGTTTCAATAGCCTCTGGTTTAAGAGTATCAGCAACAGCTATTACCCCTATAAATTTTTCATCTATAGCTAGATACATTGGAGTTTTTCCTTGAGTTGCTAATTTATCTAGTATCTCACTCTTTTCAATCTCTATATTATACTTCTTCATCAATTTTATATTTCCAATATAGACTCTTTTTTCCTGTATAACTCCTGTAACTCCCTTACCAGTTATAGATTTAAAATCTTTTACTTTAGGAAAAACTAATTCTTTTTCCTTTCCAGCTTCTACAATGGCCTCTCCTAGAGGGTGTTCAGAGTGCTCTTCTAAGGCTCCAGCAATTTTCAGTATCTCATCTTCCCTCATCTCATTAAAGATAATCACATCTGTTACCTTAGGTTTCCCCTCTGTTATTGTTCCAGTTTTATCAAAAACAATAGTATTTACCTTGTGAGCTTTTTCCAAAGCTTCACCAGATTTTATAAGTACTCCTAACTCTGCTCCCCTTCCTGTTCCAACCATTATAGCTGTAGGTGTTGCAAGCCCTAAAGAACATGGACAGGCAATAACCATCACAGCTACAAATATAGTAAGAGCAAAAATAGATGGTGCCTCATGTATCTCTACTATCCCTTCGCTTCCAAGATAGTACCAAGTTATACCAGAAATAACAGCTATTAGCATAACCACAGGTACAAAGTAACCAGATACCTTATCAGCTATCTTAGCTATAGGAGCCTTACTTCCTTGAGCATTTTCCACAAGTTTAATTATCTTGGAGATAACTGTATCCTTTCCAGTGGCCTCTACTTTTATTTGCATACTTCCATTCTTATTTATACTTGCTCCAAAAACCTTATCTCCTATATTTTTTTCCACTGGAATACTCTCTCCAGTAAGCATAGATTCATCTATACTACTCTGTCCCTCTATTACAACTCCATCTACAGGAATACTCTCTCCAGGTTTTACAAGAACTAATTCTCCTATTTCCACCTCTTCAATATCCACTTGTATGAATTTTCCATCTCTTATAAGGGTAGCTTTTTTACTCTTTAAATTCATAAGTTTCTTTATAGCTTCAGAAGTTTTTCCCTTACTTACATTTTCTAAATATTTTCCTAAAAGAATAAGGGCTAAGATTACAACTCCAGATTCATAATATAAAGCATGAGCGTAGTGGGCATCCCCTTGATATATCTTATAAGTTCCATATAAACTATAAATTATTGCTGATCCTGTTCCTGTTGCTATGAGGGAATCCATACTTGGACTTCTCATTATTAACTGCTTTATTCCCACTCTGTAGAATCTTCTACCTATATAGATTACAGGAATAGAAAGTATAAGTTGAATAAGAGCAAAATTTAAGGGATTTATCTCAGGAGATATTAGCTCAGGAACAGGTAAGCCTACCATTGTTCCCATAGATATATAAAAAACTACAGCAGAGAAAAATATAGCTAATTTAAACTCTAAAAACTCCCTTTTTAAGTGTTTTTCCATCTCTATAGCCTTACTATCTTCCTCTAGCTCCTCATGCTTTTTCCCTACATATCCAAGTTTTTTTATAACTTCTAATATCTCAGAGAGCTTTATTTTTTCAGAGTCATAAACTACCTTTCCTCTACTATTGGCTAAGTTTACTACTACGGAATTTACTCCCTCTAGTTTTCCTACCTTTTTCTCTATCTTATTTACACAAACTTGGCAAGTTATTCCAGAGATATCTAACTCTACTTCCTTGAGATCATTTATCTCCTCTATCTCATAACCAAGCTTTTTTACAACTTCAATAATTTTTTCACTAGTTATGATATTTTCATCATAATTAGTAGTTAGTTTCTCAGTTGAAAAGTTTACAACAGCTTCTTCTACTCCCTCTAACTTCCCCACTTTTTTTTCTATCTTATTTACACAAACTTGGCAGGTTACCCCACCAAGCTTATAATCCTTCTTAATCATCAAACTACCTCATAACCAGCATCATCTAAAGCTTCAACTATGATTTCCATATCAAAATCCTCTGCTACTTCAACTGTAGCCTCCCCTAATTTTACTTCTAAAACCTTTACTCCAGCTATATTTTCCAAAGCATTAGTTACACTCTTTACACAGTGTTGACATCCCATTCCATCTATTTTGATAACCTTTTTCATAATTCTAACCGTTGCCAAAAATCTATAAAAATATAGAAATCTGTTTATTTCCTTCTTCTACAAGTCCGATTTTGCTATAGCTACTTTCGTTTGATATAACTCTCCAAAGGCTTAAATTCGGATACAACGAGTCCTACACATCAGCATTTTCTTCTTTGTGAAACTATGCTAATTTATACATAGAT
>DXSD01000044.1 GCA_019410665.1 Fusobacterium sp. | reverse complement strand
TTACTGATATTGATTCTATCATCTTAATTTCACCTCAAATATTCTTCTTAGTCTTCATTATATCATTTATTAATTAAAATATAAAGTAAGAAAATATTATAAATCTTAAATTAGAATAATATAAAAAGGAAAAAAATCACTTATCTTATCAAAAGATTGTAGTAATTTTTTCCCTCATCTTTCCTAATAACTCTATAAACTTTTGATTGCTTCCATTAAGTTATCAATATTATTATAGCAATTTGGATACTCTATCTTAGGACGAGTAAGAAATATTACCTCTACTCCCATTTCATCAGCAGACTCAATCTTCTCCTTTTCTCCCCCTGTATCTCCAGCTTGTTTAGTTACAAGGTATTTAATATCATACTGCTCTATCATAGCTCTATTCATATTTTTACTAAATGGTCCTTGCATAGCTATTATATTCTTAGGGAGTATCCCCACATCTTCACATCTTTTTACCATATCCCACTTAGGTAAAATTCTAAAATAACAGTTATTTAGATTTTTCATAGTAGAAAAATGAGGAATGTTATTGCTTCCTAAAGTTACTAATATATTTCCCTCTACCCTCTCTAGATAATCTATAACACTCTCTATTTTCTCAAATTCTCTATATTTTTTAGGGAGAAAAGAGGTTTCCTCCCTTTCAAATCTAAAATATTCTATCCCCTTCTCCTTACTTGCCTGTAGAGCATTCTGAGACACCTCCACAGCATAGGGATGAGATAGATCAACTATTTTATCAATCTTTTCACTCTCTATAAACTCAAGCATCATAGGATAGGTAAGTTTTTTACATACAACTTTTAAAGGTAAGTTTTCTAAAAGTTTTCCTCCATACTCTGTAGCTGTTGTCACAATAATATCAGTAGTACTATTTACTATTTTTTCAAGAAAATCTCTTGAATCCTTAGTACCACCAATTACCCAAATCATAGATGATATCCTCTAGGAGTTATCATTCTACCCTCTTTAATATATGTTTTAGAGTTTCCAACTATTACTACTGTAAACATATCTATCTCATGAGTTAACATCTCTTCTAAGTTAGTTAATGTATAGTTTTGATCCTCTCTTCCTACATGTCTTAATAAAGCTACTGGAGTTGTTGGAGCTTTGTGTCTTAACATTATCTCTCTAGCTTCAACTATCTGCTCTGTTCTTCCTTTACTTTTTGGATTGTATAGAGAGATTACAAAATCTCCTTCACTAGCTCTATCTATTCTCTTAGTAATAACATCCCAATCAGTAAGTAGGTCACTTAAGCTTATTACAGCTTGGTCATGCATAAGAGGAGCTCCAACAAGAGCAGCTCCAGCTACTGAAGATGTAATTCCTGGAACAACTTCTACCTCTATTCCACTTCCTAGTGCTACCTCTATCATTATTCCTGCCATACCATAAATACCAGCATCTCCACTACTGATTAAGGCTACACTTTTACCCTCTTTAGCTAATTCTAAAACTTTTTCACATCTATCTATCTCTTTTTTCATTCCAGATACATAGAACTCTTTCTCTTTAAACTCATCTTTAACTAAATCTACATATGTTATATAACCAGCTATTATATCTACATTTTTAAGAACTCTATAAGCTCTTACACTTATATCCTCCATATTTCCTGGTCCAATTCCTACTACATATATTTTTCCTTTATTCATCTCCAAATTTCTCCTCATAAATTGATATTGTTATTCCATTGTGTATATGTTTTTGCTCTAAAAATTTTCCATTGCCATTAGAAGCTAATAGAGCACAAGGTTCTGAAACACAGCTTACTCCTATCTGTTTTTTTACAAAGTCAGAACCTTTAAATCTATTTTCTACTTTTTTTATATCTTCCCGAGAAATAATTATAAGTTCCTTTTTTAATTCTCTAGCAAAGTCAATTAATCCAACTTCATCAGCTTTAACATCTACAGTGGCAATCTTTTTAATACTTTCATAAGCTAAATTATGTTTTTCCATAACTTCATCTACAGCTTTTTTTATATCCTCTTTAGTTGTTCCTCTCCTACAACCAATACCTATAATAATATTCTTAGGATATAATCTCATTATATCTATATTTTTTTTATTTGAAACCACTACTACCCCAGAAGAATTTTCCCCTTCTCCTACTTTTACATTTTTAGGAAGTAAAATTTCAACATTTTTATTGTCAACTATAAGAGAAGTTAATTCCTTAGCTTTTTTTAAAGACTCCATTTCACAATTTAATTTCTCTGCTAATGTATCTATAGCTATTTTTCCTGTAACATCTGAACTTGTTGTTATGATTGGGAGTAGAGAGCAAGTTTGAGCAACCTTATAAGTTAAATCATTAGCTCCACCAATATGCCCAGATAGGAGGGAGATTACAAAATTCTCTCCCTCATCTATTACCAGTACAGCAGGGTCAATATCTTTACTCTTTATAAGGGGTGCTATCTTTCTAATAACTATCCCTGTAGCCATTATAAATATATGTCCATCATAGCTATTAAATTTAGTTGCCAACTCCTCAGTAAAATTTTCTATCTGTATAGTTTTATCTATATTAAATTTTTTCAGAGTATATATATCTCCACCAAGTTTTTCACCAATTTTTTTAGCTACTCTTCCTGCTCCTCTTGTTACACTCCATATAGCTAATCTCATAATTATACCTCTTTTTATTCTATTCCTTTTCTAAACTCATGAGTAAATGTTTTATCATATAGTTTAGATTTCTCATACTCGTTCCCTAAGAAATCTCCAACTAGGATTTGAGCTGTTTTAGATATTCCAGCCTCTTTAACTTGAGCTTCTATTGTTTCTAAAGTTCCCACTACAATTTTTTGATCTGGCCAGCTTGCTCTTTGTACAACAGCTATCGGAGTAGTCATTGGATAAGAAGTAGCAAGTCTTTTTACTACATCTCCTATCATATGAACTGATAAGAATATTGCCATAGATGCTCTATGAGTAGCAAGACTCTCTAAAGATTCTCCCTCTGGTACAGGAGTTCTTCCCTCTAATCTTGTACAGATTACAGTTTGAGAAACAGAAGGTAGGGTAAACTCTTTTTTTACAGCGGCAGCAGAAGCTAAGAATGAACTTACTCCTGGGATTACCTCATACTCTATTCCATGTTCATCTAAGACGTCCATTTGTTCTCTATGAGCTCCAAATATTGCTGGATCTCCAGTATGAACTCTAGCAACTTTTTTTCCTGCTTTTATTCCATTTATAGTAACTTCCATTACCTCTTCTAAAGTCATTGAAGCTGAGTTATAAATCTCTGCTCCCTCTTTATGACAATCAATTACCTCTCTAGGAACTAATGATCCTGCATATATAATTATATCTGCTTCTTTTACTATTCTTTGTCCTTTAACTGTTATTAACTCTGGGTCTCCAGGTCCTGCTCCTATAAAGAAAACTTTTTCCATTCTTCAAATCCTCCTTTTTTGAAAATCATAGTTGTAAAATATGGAATATCTTCCTTTGTTAAATTAGAGATGTCATAAAAAACCTCTTCACTATCTTTTCCACTATTAGATACCATTATAATATTATTCATATTGTTTGTTTTTATAAGAGCCTCTTTTAATTTATCGAAATTTCTCATAACTTTCATAAATACAATATTTTCACTAGATTCTAATTCACTTTCTATATCAGTGTTATCATTGATAGATACTATTTTTAAAGACTCATCTCCCATAACTATTGGAAAATTAAATCTTGATGACATATCTGCAAAAGATGAGATTCCAGGAATTGTCTCAACTTGTGATTTATATTTATCCTGCATATTTTCTAATAGATATACATATGTACTATATGTCATAGAATCTCCTATTGTAAGAAATCCAACAGTTTTTCCTTCATCTAATAGTTTTTCAACTACTCTAGTATTTGCTTTTCTTCCCTCTACTCTATCTAATGGATTTTTTAACATAGGAAATTCCATAAATACTATCTCTATATCTTTTTTTAGATACTCTTTAGCTATCTCATAAGCAGTACTTCCCTCAGCTTTTTTAGCCTCTGGAACTATTACTACATCCAATTTTTTCAGTGCGTTTACAGCTTTTATTGTTAGTTGCTCAGGGTCACCTACTCCTACCCCTATTCCATAAAATTTATTTGTCATCTCTTCTCTCTCCTTAACTATTATTTCTATAAAAACTTTAAGAATTGTGTAATGTAGTCTGGAACAATTCAAAAAGTTTTTTCCACTGTTATTATATAAATAGGATTTTCCCCATACATCATTGTATAAGGTCCTACTTTCTTGCCTCTTGATACCATCATATTTACTACTTCTATATCTTTAAAACCATACTCTTTAAGAAGTGACATGGTATCATTTAAACTTTCTAAAGTTATAGTATTTATTACTAATCTAGCATCATCTGTAGAATATTTTATAAAGTGTTCTAAGATATTTCTCATACTTCCTGTTGAACCACCTACAAACATTCTATCATAAGATATATTTGGAATATTTTCTGGAGCTCTTCCATGTATCAGTTCATAATTAGTTAGATTGAATTTTTTTACATTCTCTCTAATTGTATCTAAACCTTTTTCCTCTTTTTCAATTCCAATTACCTTACCAGATGTAAGATAGGTAGCACACTCTATACCTATTGTTCCTGTTCCTGCTCCCACATCAATTACAATTGAATCAGGTTTTAATTGAAGTTTTGCCACAGTTACAGCTCTTACCTCTTGCTTTGTCATAGGGAGTTCCCTTTGAATAAATTCTTTATCATATATATGCACTATTTAATCTCCTTTTCCATAACTAATTCTCCATTAATATCTAATTCACCATTAAAATAAAATCCAAGTCTTTTATATAATTTAATAGCTTTAAGATTATTATCATATACGCTTAAGTAAATTTTAGATACATTATATATTTTTTTTATTTCTTCTATCAATAACAATATTGCTTCTTTTCCATAGCCATAGCCTTGATATTTTTTATCTATTAACAATCTATCTAACCAAACTCTATTTTCTTTTTGAAAATATCCAAACATAGTAAATCCAATTATATCTTCATCTTTAAGAATTGCTCGAGCTTCCCAAAATTTATTTTTTTGAGCTTCTATTAAACAAATATCTATACTTTCTATATAATCTTCTTGTTCTTTTTTTATTTTTAATTGTTTTATCTTATTTATATTTTTTGATGTAATCTTTTCCAAAAAGACTTTCATAATCCATTCCTCTTTCTTATAACAATTATATTCATAGAAAACTCTCTATTAAGTTTCTCATACTCTTCAATATTTATAAAGGTTATTTTTTCATCTGGATAGGAAAGTCTCTCTCCTATTACAATCTCAACATCTCTAAATCCAGCTGCATAGATATTCTTAGTTATCACATAGGGAGTGTTAATACTGTCAGTAAGTAAGACTATTCCCTTCTCTTTTTCAAATATCTCTACATATTCAGCTTCTCTTCCATGAACACTTAAAAGTCTATAATCTTGCCACACCTCTCCTATTCTAGAAAAAAGGTATTGATATGATGAGATTCCAGGAATTACATTTAGCTCTTCTCTTGAGTAGTTTCTCCTCATAAAACTAAGTAAGCTATAAAAACCTGTATCTCCAGATACTATTACACAGATATTTTTATCTCTATGATTATTTATATAATCTATCAGTTCAGAGA
This sequence comes from Fusobacterium sp., assembly GCA_019410665.1. GTDB lineage: Bacteria > Fusobacteriota > Fusobacteriia > Fusobacteriales > Fusobacteriaceae > Fusobacterium_A. The sequence goes on along the minus strand of DXSD01000044.1, from coordinate 10,712 downwards.
GTTTTCCTAAAGTATATTTCTCACAACTAGGTAGGAGTAGAGAGGAGATCTCCTCTAGCTGTCTAGCTCCTCCTATTGCAATTTCACAGTTTTTTATAATATCTATACCACCTTTGGTAATATAATCTATATTTCCTGGCCCAAGTCCAACTATGTTAATTTTTTTCAGCTAACTCACCTGCCATCTTGTAAAAGTTTTCACTATAACCAAGAGTTTCTCCTTTAAAAGAGAAAAGTAAAACTTCACACTCTAACTCTCCCCTAGAATACTCTTCCACTCTTTTTTTTACTTTATTAGCTATAAATGGGAAAAACTCTTTTTTCTCTATGTAGTCACAAGCTTCTTCCACAGTATTAGACTCTAAGATTTTATGGATATTTTCTGGACTCTCTCCACATAGAAAAGCATTAGCTCCCATTATCTCTACACGAGCATCAGCAACTCTACTATGGGTGTTAAATATTCCTCCAGCTATTTTTATAGCCTTTCCTATATGTCCTAAGAAAAGAAGCTTTTTAAAACCAAGTTTTACAGCAGAATCTATCATAAATCCAGCATAGTTACTAATAACTATTGTCTGTTCTAAATCTAATCCAAGTTTTTCACAATAATTTTTACTATAATTTCCAAAAGTAAATATACACCAATCTCTATCCTTTGCCATTCTTAAAACTTTCAACTCTACAAACATAGAATCTTTTAGTGCCTCTTCACTCATAGGTTTAACTATTCCAGTAGATCCTAAAATAGAAATCCCTCTCTCTATTCCAAGTTTTGGATTAAAAGTTTTTTTAGATTTCTCTATCCCTTCTGGAACATATATAGTAATAACAGCTTTCTTTCCCTTCTCCTCTAAAAATTTATCTGCTATTTCCTCAATCATTTTTTGAGGTCCAGGATTTATAGCTGATTTTCCAACTTCTGCTTGGAGTCCAAGTTTTGTTACTTTTCCTACTCCTCTTCCTCCAACTAATACAAAGTTTTTAAAATATATTCCTCTCTCTATATTAGGAAGCTCATCTACTAACTTTATCTTAGTACAAATTTGTATTCCATTGGTAACATCTGGATCATCTCCAGCATACTTAGTTACAGCTACACTTACAAAATTTTTTCTAACTCTTAATCTATATATAGGAACTCTTATACTTTGTCCATTTAAGGTTACAAAATCCACTTCATCTAGATAATTATTATTTAAAAGAGCTTCTAATCCAGCTTTTACACCAATAGCAGAACAACTACCTGTGGTATAGCCACACTTTAATTCTTCAGCCATTAAAATCCCTCTCTTTTATACATTTGATAAAGTATTCCATGTAAAATAGAAACAGCTACAGTACTTCCTCCTTTTCTTCCATTTATAGTTATATATGGTAATCCTAATTCTTTAAAAACCTCTTTAGATTCAGCTGCTCCTACAAATCCCACAGGAACTCCTACAACTAAAGCTGGTTTTTCTATTTCACCTTTTTCAATCATCTCTTTTAATTGGTATAAGGCTGTTGGAGCATTTCCAATTAAGAAAATTTTAGTATTTTCATCCTTTCCAGCTTTCTCCATACCAACTATTGAACGAGTCACTCCTCTTTCTTTTGCTTCTTTTATAACTTCCTCATCAGAAACTAAGCAGTAAGCTGAACAATTAAATTTTCCTAAAACTAATTTACTAAGTCCATTTACTATCATATTTGTATCACAGTAAATTTTACAACCATTTTTTAAAGCTTCCATTGCACTTTCAACAGCTCCATTTTGGAACTCTATCAGATCAGCATATTCAAAATCTGCTGTTGTATGTATTACTCTTTTAACTATTGGAAGAGTTTTCTCATCAAATTTCTCTCTCTTTTCTCCTAACTCTTCTCCTATTATTTCAAAACTTCTTTTCTCAATATCTTGAGGTACTTTTATATATGTATTCATTCTTTTACTCCTTCTATCTTATTTAACTATCTTCTCTAAATAATCTAAACTTTTAAAAAAGTGTATATGTGGATAACCAGCTCTACAATTTTTATTTCTAAAGACACAAGCCCACTCTTTTCCATTAGGTTTTACAGCTCTATACTCTCTACTTTCATCTTCTATCTTATAGATTTTAGAGTAATGAAACTCATGCCCTTTTCCTACAAAGTTTTCATCCTCATAAAGTGAAAGATACCCAAACCTAGAAATATCAAGTTTATTTCTCATTTCAACACTACACTTTATAATATCACACATAGGAAAATAACTTTCATCTAAAAGTTTTATTCCAGAGGTAAGGTACATAAATCCCCCACACTCTCCATATATTTTTCCACCTTTTTGATGATAGGTTTTAATACTTTCTATCATTGATTTATTTTCAGATAATTCTTTAGCATAGTTTTCTGGATAACCTCCCCCAAAGTATAATAGATCCACCTCAGGTATATTCTTGTCACTTATAGGAGAAAAGGGGATTAACTCCATTCCTAAACTCTCCATCAACTCAAGATTATCATTGTAGTAAAAGCTAAAAGCTTTATCTTTAGCTACTCCAATTTTTAATCCTTTGTATATATCTTTTAAATTTTCAAAAGGATTAGTTACACATTCTCTCTCGCCAAGTTCAGCTATTTCTAAAAGTCTTTTTACATCAATTGTTTTCTGTAAAATCTCTTTTAATTTCTTAGATTTATCTTTTAAATCATCTATCTCTTCAGCTTGTAGAAGTCCAAGATGTCTACTTGATACACTTAAACTTTCCTCTTTAGGTAAATATCCTACACACTCAACTTTTGTGAATTTTTCTATTGCTTCTTTATAGTGTTTATACATAGCCTCTGTGGTTTTATTAATAATTACCCCAGCTATATTTACTCTAGAATCTAACATTTTATAACCAAGGACTTCTGCTGCTATACTTGTACTTTTTCCTCCACCATTAACTATAAGAATAACAGGAAGATTTAATACTCTTGAAATATGAGCTGAACTATTATTATCTAAAGTATGGTCTAGTCCATCATACAATCCCATTACTCCTTCTACTATTGATATATCTTTATGATGTTTATAAAAAGAGTATTTAACTCCCTCTTCTCCCATCATAAATATATCTAAGTTGTAACTTCTGTTTCCTGTTACAAATTGATGAAATCCAGGATCAATATAATCTGGACCAACTTTAAAAGGGGATACATTTTCAAATAGTGACATAAGCCCCATAGACACAGTAGTTTTTCCAATTCCACTACTTACTCCAGCTATCATAAAACCTTTCATCTTACCACCTCACTTAGAGCATGTAAAACTTTTTTATTATTCTCTCTATCTTTTATAGCAAGTCTGATATAGTGATTATCTAGTCCCACAAAGTTAGAAGCATCTCTTACAACTATACCTTTTTCTATCATTCTATCTCTCACTTCATTAGAAGTTTTATTTAAAATTTGTATTAAGATAAAGTTTGTATTGGTCTTATAAGATTTTATCCCCTCTATTTTAAGAGTCTCATTGTGGAACCAAATTTTCTCTTCCTCTATCCATTTTTCACTTTTTTCTATATACTCTTTATCCCAGAGCATAGTCTTTCCAGCTATATCAGCAAAACTGTTTATACTCCAAGGTTCTTTATATTTCGGAATTTTGTTCATAACCTCATTATCATAAGATATTCCATATCCCAATCTTAACCCTGGAACAGCAAAGAATTTTGTCAATGCTCTCATTATAAAAATATTATTATCTTTTAAATTTAAAGCAGTTAAATTTTCCCAACCTTTTATAAATTCAATAAAAGCTTCATCTATAAAAAGTTTTATTTTTCTTTTTTTCAACTCTTCATTTATTCTTTTGATATCCTCTAATGGAATAAAATTTCCTGTAGGATTATTAGGATTACAGATTATTACTAAATCACATTGAGGAATATCTTTTAAAAATTTATCTACATCTAATTTAAAGTTTTTATTTTCTTCTAATGTATGATATATTATTTCACAATCAATACTTTCTAATGCTCTTCTATATTCAGCAAAACTTGGAGCAAGAAGAAGAGCTTTTTTAGGTTTTAAACTTTTTATATATAGAAATAGTATCTCAGTTGCCCCATTTCCCACAACAATATTTTCTATATTTATGTGATTGTATTTTCCAATATTTTCTCTTAACTCTATATAATCAGGATCAGGATATTTTTCTAATATATCAAAATTCTCTATTACCTTTTGTTTAAAACTTTCAGGCACTCCTAAAGGATTGATATTTGAACTATAATCAAGTAGCTCTCCTTTTCCCTCTCTTTTTAATCTATATATATTTCCACCATGTAAGTCCATAACTTTACCTCTTTTTATATATAACTTATTTAAAATTTTTCTATAAAATGATTAGAATACATATCCCAATACTTTTTATAGATAAAACTTTCGTCCTTAAAATTTAATTGATACATTCTAAATATTACCATCTTATTTTTAGGTTGCCAGTTCTCTTCATAAGAATAACAATATTTCATTCCCAATCTTTTCATTACATTCCCACTTCTTATATTTTCTCTATCATGAGTAGCTGTTATATAGGGTATTTCATTCTTTATACTTTCCACTAAAATTTTACAAGCTTCTAATATAATCCCATTTCCCCAATACTCTTTCAGTAGTCCATAACCTAAATCATAGCTATCATTAGAGGAAATATTTACATATCCAATAGGAATGTTATTTTCCTTTAGACAGATTGCATATTTATAATCAGAATTATTCTCATATCTTGTCTTATAAAACTCTTTTGCTTCATTTAAGTTTTTTATAGGAAACCAAGGTAAAAATTTATTTATCTCTGTATCTCCAAAAATTTTAAAGATAGCTTCTATATCATTTTGAGTAAATTTTCTTAAAATAATCTTTTCTCCCATTAAAATATCTTTCATATTCCCACCTTAATTATAGTATCTACTTTATAATCCTTCTCTATCAGGATATAGTTACAACTATGTTTTTTGCACTCTTTAAGATTTCTCTCATTCTCTTCTATAAGAAAATCTTTTGTACAATAAGAATCATCTATTCTATTCTCTATTGTGCTAGCATATTTAAGTATTTTATCAAAATTATTTTCAATATATTCCTTACTCATAACTAAGCAATAATATTTTATATTTTCTAAATATTTTTCATCAAAATACTCTTTCCAATTAAAAGGAATATAGCATCCTTCAACTATTAGATTTTGTTTATTCTCAATAGCTGTTTTTATAATCTCTTTAACTATTCCCCAAAGATATGGAGTTAAGTTAGCATCATCTTCTACATTTAGATTTGTATTTCCACTTCTTATCAATCCCATTTTTATATGATCTATTGACAGATAGGGAAATTTATATTTTTCTAATAATTTTTGGGCTAGTAGAGTTTTTCCAGTATGAGATGCTCCAGTTATTAAAATTATCATAATATATCCTCTCTTTTATAGTACTATATTTATAATTTGAGATAAGATTATAAAAGTAGCTAATCCTACCCAAGAAGAAACATATAAAAGTCTAATTCCTCTTTTTACATCTGGTATTCCAAAATGTTTTAATTTATCTCCAATAGTAGGTTTATCATGCCACTTTCCAAAATAGCTAGTTCTTCCTCCAAATTTTACTCCAAGAGCCCCAGCAAAAGCAGCTTCAGAGTTACCTGAATTAGGACTAGAATGATTTAATCTATCTCTAAAGAAAATTCTCCAAGCACTCTTATAGTCCATTCTAAGTAAAAATGCTCCTATTGGAATTATAAATCCTCCAGCTATTCTAGCAGGAATAAAATTAGCCACATCATCTATTCTAGCAGATACCATTCCAAAATCTATATACTTATCATTTTTATATCCTACCATAGAATCTAATGTATTAATTGCTTTATATCCCATAGCAAAAGGTAGAGCTAGAGAAACCCCATCTATTTCAAAGAAACTTCCAAGGAAAGCAAAAAACATAGGTGCAATTACTCCATCAACTGTATTTTCACTTATAGTCTCAAGTACACTTCTTACTATCTGAGTTACATCCATACTATTAGTATCTCTACTAACTAGATAAGCTAATTCTTTTTTAGCTTTTTCCATATCTCCCTCTACTAAAACTTTACAAACTCTAAAACCTTCATCAGCTAAGCTTTTAGTAGCTAAGGTAGTATATAGAAAAAATATTTCTAAAAAATATGATAATTTAGCTAAATAAAATGATATTAAAAAAGTTACTCCAATAGTTAATATAGCCAATATCCCACCAGTAAATTTTTTACAGTTAAATTTATATAGTAATTTTTCTAAAAGTTCAATTAATTTCCCAATAAATCTAACTGGGTGTGGAAACCAGTGGGGATCTCCTAAAATCAGATCCATTATGTATGCTATACTGTATCTCATTATAAAAATCATCTTACTCACCTAATATTTTATAAATTTTTTCCATATCAATATTTTCTCTAAAAATCTTTTCTAATTTATCTAATTCTCTCTCTCTATACTCATCAAAAGTAATTCCCTCTATTTGAGTTTCAATTCCCTTTTTCTCTCTAACTTTATTAAGAATTGTTCTAGTTACCTTTTCATTATCAAAAATTCCATGAAGATATGTTGCAAAAATATTATCCCCTTTTGCTATTGCTACTACTCTTTCATCTTCAGTAACTTTTCTCTCTTCTCCTAAAGTAACTCCTTGATGAATCTCATATCCTTTTACCTTTTCTCCATCTAACCCTTCTAAAATTCCAAAACAATCTTTTAACTCTCCTTCATATTGAAGTGTATTTTTTTCTTTTTCCATAATTGTTTCTAACTCAAGTAATCCAAGTCCTGGGATCTCTTTTATTTCACTCTCTATTCCATAAGGATCTTTTATCTTCTCTCCCATCATTTGGAATCCACCACAAATTCCAATTACAACTTTTCCATTTTTAGAAGCTTTTATAATTTCAGTAGCTATTCCATTATCTTTAATCTCTTTTAAATCATCAATGGTATTTTTAGTTCCTGGAATAACTATTATATCTTCCTCTCCCATCTCATCAGCAGAGGTAATATATTTTATATTTACATCTTCCACTATTCTAAGAGCATCTATATCTGTAAAATTCGATATATGTCTAAGTTTTATAACTGAGATATTTATTCCTTTTTTTCCTTGAAGTTTTTTAAATCTCTCTGTTACACTATCCTCGTCTTCTATATCTATATTGCTATATGGCATTACTCCAATTACAGGAACACCTGTTAAATCTTCAATCTCCTTAAGTCCAGGTTTTAAAATATTTACATCTCCCCTAAACTTATTTATAATTACACCTTTTACTCTAGCTCTCTCTTCAGGTGGCATTAACATAATTGTCCCATATATAGAAGCAAATACTCCTCCTCTATCTATATCAGCTACTAATATTACAGGGGCATCAGCCATCTCTGCCATTTTCATATTAGCGATATCTTCCCCTTTAATATTTATCTCAACAGGACTTCCAGCTCCCTCAATTACAGATATATCATAATTTTCTTTAATATAATTATATGATTTCATTATTTCTGGTTTTAAAGAAGTTTTAAATTTACCATACTCTATCCCATTCATATTTCCAATAGATTTTCCATTAACTATTACTTGAATTTTTCTATCAGTTGTTGGTTTTAAAAGTATAGGATTCATATAAGCTTCTGGATCTATTTTACAAGCAGCAGCTTGAACTACTTGAGCCCTTCCCATTTCCAATCCAGATTTTGTAACAAAAGAATTTAGAGCCATATTTTGCGATTTAAAAGGTGATACTTTGTATCCATCCTTTGTTAAAGCTCTACAAAGTCCTGCTACTGTTATACTTTTTCCTGCCCCTGATGATGTCCCTACTATCATTATATTTTTATGCTTCATCTTTCACCTCTAATAAAATAAAAAAGTATAACAGATAGAATTTTCAAATAGGAATTTCTTCCCATTCTAACTTAGAGCATCAATTTTAAATGCCCTTATAAAATTTATTCTATCTATTATACTGGTATCTTCATTTTTTAAATTTTCCTCCCGTCCACGCAGGATAGTTAAACATTTTAAGCAAGGTATCCTGACTTTGATTCATTCTACTTGTACTCCTTCCCGATATCTCAGTGGATAATGTACTTTCGTCCTCATTACAGTGGCGGGACCGTGTAAGATTCTCACTTAACTTCCCTTAACTTAAAAATTTACTTATCTTACTTTCAACTTTGTTTCTAAACAGATTATACATTATATTAAACATTTCTGTCAAGAAAAGAGAATATTCCTATTATATATATTATTTCTTTTTTTTATAAAAATAAGATATTAATTATATCTTATAAAACATCTTGTAATCTTTTAATTTAAAAGTTATAATATGCTTAATAAGAATAAAGGAGATGATTTATATGGCCGATTGGATAATAGGTAATAATTTTTGTTATAATTTAAACTCTATTGTTGCTATTCAATATCTAGGTTTTAGTAATAATAATTTTTATCCTAATTTATATAAAATTATTTTTTCAAATTACAATATAACAAATTCAGAAGTTTCTATAACCTTTACTTCTAACCTTTCTTTTGAAGATATAATTTTTAATCTAAAAAAAATTAGGGAGTTAGATGAAGATACTATTTCATTAAATGAATTTTATAATTATTTAGTTAAATATTAAATATAAAGGGATTTTTGTAATTTAAATTACAAAAACCCCTTTATTTACTTTTTAAATACAAAATTTCTATGATAATTTAAATAACTTCTTCTTTCATCTGTTAATAATCTATTGTCTATATAAAGTCCTCTTAAGTCATGATAATCTACTATTTTTTCTCTAATTTCATTACATAAAATAATTTTTCCAAAATTATCAATACTAATATATCCTTGATCAAATAAAAAGTCTAAATCTTTTCCTAGCAATAAACCATTTTGTGAGTCATATTCTTCTTTTGGTGCTGAATCAATAAAAGGTTTTATATGACTTGCTATCATAGCATAATATGGAACTTGAGAAATCATACATACAACATCTCCAAAAATTTCTTTTGACTCTTGTTTTAACTGATTTTTATATAATCGTTGTAAATAATTATCCCTAATCTTTCTAGTTTCAACTCTTAACTCATCCTCTATAAGAGTTTCTTCTAGATAAAATTTACCATTATATTCTTGAACACCTTCTAATTTCCTAAATACATCTATAACATATCTTAGTTGATTATATTTTCTCTCTCTAAATCTTATCTCTTTTGCAAGTCTTGTCATTTCACTTAATTCATCTTTATTAAGATATCCTTTTGAATAATTACTTGGAAGTGTTAATATTATTCCTAAAACTTCATCAATATCTAAGCTTTTATTATTTTCTAAAGTCTTTATAAAAAAGTTTATCTCTCTTTCTTCAGATTCTTCTGTTACACTACTTCTAAATGAAGCAGAAGAATAAACAATCTCTGAAAATAATCTTTTCTTTTTTTCTCTATTTGTTTCATTTAAAAATTTTTTAGTTTTTTCATGATATCCACTTAATCTATATTTTATAAATCCTAATTTTACAAACTGATTGATACTTTTTCTAACAGACCCCATATCTTCTTTTGGAAAAACATTATACACTTTTCTTTGTAATTCTTTGTATTGTTCTTTAAATTCTAAATAATTAGTAGATATATTTTCTTTATCTATATAATTAACTATCATTCTAAGTGTTCCATTATACTTTTCACTATATATATCGCTATATTCTAATGTTAATTTCCAATAGTCTTCATAATTTTGCTCTGAAATAACTCTTTTTGTACCCATCTGTCATTCCCCCTAATTTCTAGTATATTCTCATTTGAACATATAAATAGTAATTCGTGACTTGAATTTTTATTTTCTTTTCCTGTTATTTGATAATTATGTTTTTTTTCTATTACCTTAATATTTTTATAATATTTTTTTAAAATATTACATAGTTCTTCTTTAGTTGGATAAGCTTTGTCATTATAGCTTAACATACAATATTCATATTTGGAAGCTTTTTTTATTAAATTATCAAATAGCTCTAAAATGTTATTTTTGTGTCTAAAATCATTTTTAAAAGCTTTCTTCATTGTTCCATCAATATAACTATCTAAAAAACCATAAAATCCAAAATAATCATTTAATGTTCCTGCATAAGGTGGATCTAGATAAATTAAATCTGCTTCTAGTTCCATTTCTAACAAGTCATCAATATCCTTGTTGTATGCTATACAATCTTTTCCATTATCAAAAATAGCATCATTATACTCATGTAAATTCTCATAAAAATGTTCCTTAAAACTTTGATTATGGTAAGCTCTTTTTCTTCCATATTTTTTATAGCTATACTCTTCATCTCGAAGTTGTACTATTTTATCCCACTTTATATTAAATCTAGAATATGGCATTTTTCTTATCATTGCTCTTCTTAACAAAATAAAAGCTAGAGCTCTCTTATATTCACACTTTATTCCCTCAATATTTTTTCTATATAGATCTAATTCCTTGCACTCATCTTCAAAAAAATATATATTCTTATAATTTCTAGTTATAAAGCCTTCAAAAGGAGTTCCTTCAAAAATATTTTTAGCTTCTTCATCAGAAAGTATTATTTTTTTATTTTCTATTAGTGCTTTAGCTATCATAAAATTTATTTTTAGTATATCATTAGTTATTACACTAAAATTTCTTTGTTTTAAAGCATATGATAC
>DXSD01000043.1 GCA_019410665.1 Fusobacterium sp. | reverse complement strand
CCAATCACCTACTGATTACAAGTCAGTTGCTCTACCAGATGAGCTAAAGCGGCATCTTTTCTCTTCAGCGTTTTACGTTTTTCTTTCGTTCCCGCTGACATATATAATATTACCACATAATATAAAAACTGTCAACATATTTTTTTAAAAAATTTATCTTTTTTTTATCTACACCACTAAAACCTTTATTTCTCAATGGTTTTCACATATTTTTAATTATTATTTTTTTCTATATTATATATTTTTTTCAATTCTTCTTCTGTATATTCTCTTTTTTCTTTCATATTTTTTAATAACTCTTCATTAACTTCTAATTTTTTTTCACTCTCTTTCATCTTACTTATAATTTCTACATTCATTATTCCTAACTCTTCATATTTTTCTTTAATATTTTTTAAAGTTTTTTCACTTGCTGGTTTTACCCATTTTTCAGTTCCAGGTCTATCTAAGCTATTTAACTGTAACTTTGTAAATTTTAGATTCTTTAAAAATTTAGCCATCTTTTCTGTATGCTCATCTGAATCATTTAATCCCTCTATGATAAAAGTTTCTATAAAGATATTCCCTAAATATTTTTCACTTAAGTTTCTTAATCCACCCATCAATTGAGAAACATCACTTTCAAGAGAGGGTCTATTTATCTTCTTAAATATCATATTATCTACACTATTCAGCGTTGGAATTATAAGGTCTGCTTTTTTTATTTCTTCTACTACCTTTCCTTCATTCAGTAACAAACCATTTGTTATTACGCACACTTTTACATTTGTATGCTCTTTTATCCAATCAATAATCTCTCCAATATCTTTACTTAAAGTTGGTTCCCCGCTTCCTGAAAAAGTAATATAATCAGGAGTTACCTTTTTTAAAACTTCACCAATCTCTCTTTTTATCTCCTCTGGATCCTTAAATCTCTCTCTTTTTAAAGTTAAACTTTTAGTTGCTCCACATTCACAAAATACACAATTCATATTACAACTTTTTGGAATAACTAAATCCACTCCTAAAGATATTCCTAATCTTCTTGAAGGCACAGGTCCAAACACATGTTTATACATAAAACTCCTCCCACTTATCTATCAAAGAATATAAAGTTGCTGCTAATTTATATGGATGATGTCTTACCATTCCCTTTGAATCAATCTCTAAAATATCTCTATCCTTAACTTTTATTCCTCTTCTTTTTATTTTTTCTTTATCAACTACCACTCTATCACTACTTTGTTTTCTATATCTTTCTAAAATTTCTTCTGGAATCTCTCTTGTATCCACTATTACTTCATCTATTATTTTCTCTCCTATAACATTACAAATAGCTTCTATATGATCATCAGCACTATATTCTTGAGTTTCCCCAGGTTGCTGCATTGCATTGCATACATACACTATCTTTCCTTTTGTTTTCAACAAACTCTCTTTTATTCCTTTTAATAAAAGATTTGGTATTAAGCTAGTGTATAAACTTCCTATTCCAAAAACTATTAAATCTGCTTCCTCTAAAGCTTGTAAATTTTTTTGTGGAGCTTTTCTCTCTTCAAGATAAAAAACTTTTTTTATTTTTTCATTTGAAAGAGGAATACTTGACTCTCCTTTTATTATCTTTCCACTTTCTGTTTCTCCATAAAGAATTACATTATCTAAAGTTGCAGGTAATATTTTAGCTTTTATATTAAAAAGTTTTCTAAGTCTATCTACAGCATCTCCCATATTTCCAGTAATTTCATTCATAGCCATAATAAGTAAATTTCCTAAAGGATGAGCTCCTATGGAGCTATCTGCTTTAAATCTATACTGAAATACATCTTCTATTATAGGCTCCACATCACTTAAAGCTATTAAAACATTTCTTAAATCTCCTGGGGGTGGAGAGTCAAACTCTTTTCTTAAAGCTCCGCTACTTCCACCATCATCAGCTACTGATACAATTGCAGTGAGATCCACAGGAAGATATTTCAGCCCTCTTAATACTACTGATATACCACTTCCTCCACCTATAACAACTACTTTTGGTTTTCTATTCATAGTATCACTCCCAATGTGTCATTTTTTATATTATCCCTCGAAAACTCAAAAAAATCAAGAATAGAAAAAAGGTCCCTAGTAAATTCTAGGAACCTTTCAATATTCTATGTTATTATAAGTATTTTGCTTCTGTATCTCTTATTAACTTAGCAACTGCTTCAACTTTTGGCATATCTTCTTCTACTAAGTTAGCTAATGGAGCACGAACTCCTCCAATTTCGATATTGTGGTTGATTTTTAAAGTTGCTTTTATTACTCCATACATATTTCCTTTGCAAGAACATAAAGCAGTGATGATATCATTTACATCATATTGAATAGCACGAGCTGTTTCGTAATCTCCTTTTTGGAAACACTCTAAAGCTTTAAGGAATAATTTAGGCATTGCACCATAAGTTCCTCCTATTCCTCCTTCTGCTCCTATCATGAATCCTCCGATAAATTGTTCGTCTGGACCGTTGAATACTATTGTATCTTTTCCTCCAATAGCTTTAAATGTTTGAATGTCTTGAATAGGCATAGATGAGTTTTTAACTCCTATAACTCTAGGATTTTTTAACATTTCTCTATATAATGATGGTGTTAAAGCTACTCCTGCTAATTGTGGAATGTTATAAATTACGAAATCTGTATTAGGTGCAGCACTTGAAATGTCGTTCCAGTATTTAGCAATTGCATGCTCTGGTAAACGGAAATAAATAGGTGGTATAGCAGCTATTGCATCTACTCCTACACTTTCTGCATGAGCAGCTAATTCCATACTGTCAGCTGTATTGTTACATGCAACGTGAGCTATTACAGTTAATTTTCCTTGTGCTTCTTTCATTATTGTTTCTAGAACTAATTTTCTTTCTTCTTTTCCTTGGTAAATACACTCTCCAGATGATCCACCAACATATACTCCTTTAACTCCTGCTTCTATAAAATATCTAGTTAAAGCTTTTACTCCTTCAACGCTTATGTTTCCTTCTTTGTCATAACAAGCATAGAATGCTGGGATTACTCCATGATATTTTTCTAAATTTCTCATTTAAAACACTCCCTCTTATTTTTTTATTTAAAAATGTCTCATATCAATTATTGTTCACGAGAACATTTTACTAAATATAAAAGAATTTGTCAATAAGATTTTAAAAAAATTCGAAATTTTTATTTGATTTTCTTACAAAAGTACCTATTTATCAATGCTAGAAAACAATAAAAAAATAAAGAGCAAGTATGGCTTAGTTTATTAAAACACAGCCAACTTGCTCTATTTATTCAATCTTTATTTTACAATTAATTCTAGTGCTACTGGAACACTTGCAGGAACTTCCTCTTTTTTAATTATTTTATCTGCAACTTCAACTCCAACCGCTCCTATTTCTGCTGGTTTTTGTGCTACTGTTGCTCCCATTTTTCCCTCTTTTACTGCTGCTACTGCATCATCTGTAGCGTCAAATCCTACTACTAAGATATTTTTTCCTGTAGCTTCAATAGCTTTTAAAGCTCCTAATGCCATCTCATCATTATGAGCAAATACTGCATCTATTTCAGGTTGAGCTTGTAATATATTTTCCATTACAGTAAGTCCTCTTGTTCTATCAAAATCTGCTGCTTGTTTTGCTACTGTTGTTAATTTTCCATTTACAGCTTTATTAAAACCTTCTCCTCTATCTCTTGCTGCAGTTGTTCCAGGAATTCCTTCAAGTTCAACTACTTTTCCTGCTCCATTTAATTTTTCAACTATGTAGTTTCCAGCCATCTCTCCACCTAATACATTGTCTGAAGCTACATGAGAAACTACTTTTCCTTTATTTGCTGCTCTATCTAATGTTACTACTGGAATTTTACTTCTGTTAGCTGCTCTTACTGAACTTGCTACTGCATCTGAATCAGTAGGGTTTATTAATAAAACATCTACCCCTCTTATTAGTAGATCCTCTACATTTCCTAACTCTTTTGATGGGTCATTTTGAGAATCTAATACTATTAGTTCATGTCCTAACTCTTTTGCTTTAGCCTCTGCTCCCTCTTTTAATGTAACAAAGAATGGATTGTTTTGTGTAGATACTACTAATCCTATTTTCTCTGCATTTGCAACTGTTGAAACTGCCATGATTAAAGCTGCCATTCCAAATAATTTCATTGTTTTTTTCATCCATACCACCTCTATTTTATTTATTAGACTTTCTGTCTATTAATACCGCTATCAATATTACTATTGCTTTTATCATCATTTGATAATATGAAGATACATTCAATAGGTTTAAGGCGTTTCCTAAAACTCCTATAATTAAAGCTCCTAGTGCTGTACCAGTAACTCTTCCTACTCCTCCAGCAAGAGAAGTTCCACCTAATACAACAGCTGCTATTGCATCTAGCTCATATCCACTACCTGCAGTAGGCTGAGCTGAATAAAGTCTAGAAGTTAATATTACCCCTGCTAGAGCTGATAACATTCCGCATAGTCCATATACCCACATCTTTACTTTATCAACATTTATTCCTGACAGTTTTGTAGCCTCTTCATTTCCTCCTATTGCATAAGTATATCTTCCAAACTTAGTATGCATAAGTAGATAATGCCCAGCTACAAATAGAGCTATCATTATATATATTGGAATAGGGATATCAAATAGGTATCCTCCACCTATATTTTCAAAAAGAAGTCCACCATCATCTACAGTTATTGGTTTTCCCTCTGTAAATACAAGAGTTGCTCCTCTTAAGAAAGTCATAGTTACCAATGTTACTATAAAAGCTTGTAACTTCATCTTAGAAACTAAGAATCCGTTGAAGAATCCAAAAACTAAACCAAGAGCCAGTGTTACTATTAATGCTAAGATAGGACTGTGTCCAGCATTTAATAGTGATGCCATTACAGCTCCACAAAAAGCTAGTATTGAACCTACTGAAAGATCTATTCCCCCTGTCAGTATTACCAGTGTCATTCCTATTGCTATTATTGAATTGATTGAAGTTTGTCTTAATACATTTAATATATTTGCATGAGTTAAAAATCTAGGATTTAGTACAGATACTATTACAGCAAATATAATAAGTCCTATCAGTGGCTTATTACTCCATATTTTTTTTAACATTCTTTCCCTCCTACTGCACATCTCATTATACTTTCTTGTGTTGCTTCTTCAGCTAAAAACTCCCCAGTTATCCTTCCATTATGAATAACCATTATTCTATCACTAAGTCCCATTATTTCAGGCATTTCTGAAGATATCATAATAATACTTAATCCCTTTGTTTTAAGTTCATTTATAAAATCATATATCTCCTTCTTAGCTCCTACATCCACTCCTCTTGTAGGTTCGTCTAAAATAAGTATCTTAGGATTAGTTAATAAAGCTTTAGCAATTGCAACTTTTTGTTGATTTCCACCACTTAAATTTTTTATTTTTTGCTCCATAGTTGGAGTTTTTATCCTAAATTTCTCTATATACTCATCTACACTTACTTCTTCTTTCTTATGTTCTAATTTAAACAAACTTGAAAAAAAGTTTAAAGCAGATAGTGTCATATTATCTTTTACACTCATTCCAAGAACAAGTCCATCTCCCTTTCTATCCTCAGAAACATAAGCTATTCCACACTCTATTCCATCTTTTGCTGATCTAATATTTTTCTCTTCTCCATCAACAAAGATTTTTCCACTCTCTCTTTTTAAATGTCCATATATAGTTTTAGCTAGTTCTGTTCTTCCAGCTCCCATAAGTCCTGAAATTCCTAAAATTTCTCCATGATGTAAAGAGAAAGAGATATCATCTACATACTTATTTTTTAAATTTTCAACTCTTAAAGATTCTTTTCCCTTTTCAACTTTAACTCTTGGAAATTGCTCATCTAAACTTCTTCCAACCATATTTCTAATTATAAACTCTTCATCTATATCTTTCACTTCTGCTTCACAGATAAATTTACCATCTCTCATTACAGTTATATCGTCACAAATTTCTGGTATCTCCTTCAATCTATGAGAGATATACACTATACTTTTCCCTTCAGAAGTAAGTTCTCTAATAACTTTAAATAAACTTTCTGTTTCACTATCTGTAAGGGCATCTGTTGGTTCGTCCATAACTATTATTTTAGCATTTTGAGAAAGAGCCTTAGCAATTTCTACCATTTGCATTTTTCCTATAGTTAAGTTTTTAACTAAAGTATCTTCACTCTCTTTTACATTTAATTTATCTAGAAGCATTCTAGCTTCTCTTTTCATCAAACCACTATCTATTTTCCCTATTCCATTTACCATCTCTCTACCTAAAAATATATTTTCTGTAATAGAAAGTTCAGGAATAAGATTTAGCTCTTGGTGAATTACTGCTATTCCTTTTTCTTGAGAGTCATTTACATTTCTAAAATCAACCTTTGAATTTCCAACATAAAGACTTCCACTATCCATATTGTAAATTCCAGTCATAACTTTTATAAGTGTTGATTTTCCTGCTCCATTTTCTCCCATAAGAGCCATAACTCTTCCCTTATAGATATTAAGTCTCGCTCCATCTAAAGCCTTAACACCAGGAAATGTTTTGACTATATCATTCATTTTTAATACTATCTCTTTACCCATATTTTCTCCTAGAAAACTACCCCTGATTTTAAGATAACATTAGCATATGGTGAACACTCTCCAGTTCTTACAATTGCTTCACTTTCTCTTGTTATTTTCTTAAACTCTTCATGTTTCACCCAAACTATTTTAGGATCCATTCCAAACTCCTTAAAACTTTTTAAAATCTCCTCTAACATAACTGGATTTTTTTCCTTTATCTCTTCAGCTAAAACTATCTCTTCTACTTGCATCTCACTTAAAATTGGTTTTAATACACTTATAAAAGATGGAAGTCCTGCTTCTACAGCTAAATCAATTCTTTTTACTTCTGAAGGAATAGGTAATCCAGCATCACACAGTGTTATATGAGCAGTATGCCCAATTTTTGCTATTTCATAAGATAATTCACTGTTTAATAATCTACTTTTCTTCATTTTTTACCCCCTTAAACTCTTCTACTTCCTCTATTGTTGGTATTGATGTTTGTGCACCTTTTCTAGTTACTGCTATTGCAGATACTTTAGTTGCAAACTCTATAGCTTCACCAATATTGTTCCCTTCTAAAGTTCTCACAAGTCCGCCTATAAAACTATCTCCAGCAGCTGTTGTATCTATAGCTTTTACTTTATAAGCTGAATGAAATTCACAAACTTCTCTATTTAGATGAAGAGATCCCTTACTTCCTAAAGTAACTATAAGATTAGAAACTCCCATATCTAAAAGTTTTTCTCCAGCTCTTTTTATCTCCTCTTCTGTTTCTGTTTGCATTCCTGTTATTAGAGCTAATTCACTCTCATTTGGAATAATTAGATCACTATTTTTTATTATCTCATCATCTAACTCTCTTGCTGGAGCTGGATTTAAAATAGTCATTTTACCAAACTCTTTTGCTTTTGCTAAAGCATAAGCTACTGTTTCTACTGGTATTTCTAGTTGAGCTACTAAAATATCACAATCTTTTATAACATCTAGGTGTCTATCTACATACTCTTTATCTACTTCACTATTGGCTCCTGCTACAACTAAAATTCTATTTTGTCCATTCTCTTCAACTATTATTTTAGCTATTCCTGTAGATTTTTCTCCCTCTTCTATATATTCAGTTTTAACTCCACTAGCCTTCATAGAATTAATTAAATCTTTTCCAAAAGAATCTTTCCCTACTTTTCCTAACATTGTAACTTCTGTTCCTAATTTTCCAATAGCCACTGCCTGATTAGCTCCTTTTCCTCCAGGAACTTGAAAGAACTCATCTCCAAAAAGTGTTTCTCCTCCTTTAGGAGCTCTTTTACATCTAGTTACCAAGTCCATATTTATACTTCCAACTACTACTACTTTTTTCATATCTTTCTCCTTTTTTAAGATAAAATTGGTTCTATGTATATTTTTTTATTCTTACCTTTATTTATAAAGAGCTCATATATCTTTTCTCCCATCTCTTCCAAAGGAATTGAACATGAGATTATCTCTCTATCTAACAATTGAAAAAAATCTGTTTTTTCAAAACATGCTAATTGAATCTCTTTTTCCCTTTCTTTTAGAGCTTTCAAAACTCCACATAACATAAGATTATTTGAAGAAAATACAGCACTTACTGAAGTTTTTAAAAGTTTTTTTCCTATCTCATAGCCACTTTCAAAGAGATAATCTCCCTCATATATATTTTCCTCTTTGAACTTTACTTGAAAATCTCTATGTGCTTCTATATATCCTCTCATTCTCTCTCTAGCATTTAAAAAATCCAAATTTCCAGTTATCAATGCTATATCTCTATGTCCACTTTCTAAAAGTTTTCTTGTTATATTATAAGCTCCCTTATAATTATCTAAAAACACTCCTGAAAGCTTGGAGTTTTCAAACTCTCTATCTAACAAATATACTGGTATTTTATGTCTCAATAGTGGTTCTAAAGGATTTACTTCATATTCCCCAGCTATTAATATAGCTATTACACCAGCTATCCTATGTCCCATTATATTTTTTATAGCTTCTTTCTCTTGCTCTAAACTTTCTACTGTATTATATAAAGCTATCTGGTATCCACATTTATTAAAGTTTTTACAAATATAATTTATAAGTGTTGCAAAAAATGGATTACTGATATTTGGAACTAAAAGAGCTACTGTTTTATTTTCCATCTTAGATAAGTTTTGAGCTATCACATTAGGAGTGTAGTTTTTTTTCTCAATAAAATCTTGTACTTTCTTTTTTGTTTCCTCACTTACATTCTCATGTCCATTAACAACTCTAGAAACTGTAGCTATTGATAATCCCAATTCCTTAGCTATATCTTTCATTTTCATACTATCACCACTTTATGTAACCGTTTACAATAGAATATTACCCTATAAAATGTTTTTTGTCAATACTATTTGTATTATTTTTATATAGTGTACACAACTTAAAAGTTCTGTTTTCATCTATATAATAACTCCTTCTAAATAATACTTTTTCCACTTTTAAAGTAAATTTTTCAAATTTATTCACTTCTTCTCTTACTTTGACTTTTTATTATCTTTATGCTATAATTTAATTACTTAGAAAACCCGTTGTGGTAACTTGTAATTAATGTCTATTAAGCTTAGAATAAAAGAGAGAGTAACTTTTCAAATCTATTTTGAAGTTACTCTCTCTTTTGTTAAATGTTTCTTATACTCTCTACTACTTTATATTTTTCCAAACTTTTTTTAAATCATCTACTACTTCTTTATTATTTATTAAATCTGTTTTTGCATATGCTGAGATACTCTTATCTATTACTAAATCCCAACCAACAAATTCACAAATACATTTGAATTGTCTACTGATTAACTCGTACTCTTCATTTTCTAACGAATCTGCTCCTACTGCTACAATTCCAACTTTTTTATTTTTCTTTTCAGCTTCAAACTTTTTCATATACATTCTATCTAATACAGATTTTAATTGAGCCGAAATTCCCCACCAATATACTGGTGTTCCAAAGATTATTACATCTGCTGCCTCCATTTTATCAGCTAACATTTGTCCATCATCTTTTTGATTTACACATTTTCCTTTATGAGTTCCACAATAGTCACAAGCTAAACATCCTGCTACATTGTATTTTGTAACATCTAATAATTCTACCTCAGCATTTAGATTTTCTTTTATTCCCTCAGCTATACTCTCTAATGCTGCTAAAGTATTTCCTTTTCTTGGGCTTCCATTTAATAATAAAACTTTCATAATTTACCTCCACTTTCAAAGTATTTCTACCACTATATTTTACCACAAATTTAATTCTTTAGTGCTATTACCTTTCCATTTATATTTAATTTTTCTTCTGTCATATTAAAAATATTATCAATAATTTTTGTTCTAAAAGTACCACTTCCTTCTTCAGCAGTTAAACTTTTTTCAGCTAATTCTCCTGCAATACCCATAAGAACTACTCCAAGAGTGGCTCCTTCAAAACTATCCTCTCTATATGCTCCACAAGTTGTTCCTATTAAAGAAGCAGTCATACACCCTGTTCCAGTAACTTTTCTCAAAATAGAAGTTCCATTTTTTATTATATTAACTCTCTTCCCATCACTTACAATATCCTCTTTTCCAGTAACAACAATTACACTTCCCAACTTTATCGCTAACTCTTTTGCTAAAAATGAAGTATTTTCAAACTCTTCTATTGAATCTACCCCTTTATTATTTTCATTTTTTATCCCTGCAATTGTTTTTATCTCTGCTAAATTTCCTTTTATAACAGTAAATTTAACATTTGAAAGTAGGTTTTCTACTAGTCTTTCTCTTGGAGTTGAAGCTCCAACTCCAACTGGATCTAATACAACAGGTACGCCTAATTCATTTGCTATCTTTCCTGCTTCTACAACCATTTCACACATCTTACTATCCATTGTACCTATATTTATTACTAAAGCTGAGGAAAAAGATAGAATCTCTCTTAATTCCTCCTTACAAAAAGACATTAAAGGCGATCCTCCTAATGCTAAAGTAATATTTGCACAATCATTAATAGTAACTGTATTTGTAATATGAAACACCACTGGATTTTTTTCTCTAACTATATTTAATATATCCGCTCTCATAATATTTCTCTCCCTCTTATCTAAAAAATTCCTTCAATACATTCTTTAAGTTTATTGTCGCTTCCCTTATATTATCCTTTCCCAAAATCTCTGATATAACAGCTACTCCATCTGTTCCTGTTTCCATAACCTCTTTCACATTAGAGAGATGTATTCCACCTATTGCTACATTAGGAATACTTACACTTTCAACTATTTTTTTTAATCCCTCAATTCCCATAGGTTCATTTATATCTTTCTTGCTATCTGTATAAAATACTGCTCCTATCCCTAGATAATCAGCTCCATTTTCCTCTGCTAATTTAGCTTCTTCTACATTTCCAACTGATATTCCAATTATTTTCTTTTCTCCTAAAATCTCTCTTGCTTTTGTAAGTTCTTCATCACTTTGTCCCAAATGAACCCCATCAGCATCTACAGCCTTTGCTATTTCTATATTATCATTAATAATCAAAGGTATACCATATTTATCTGTCACTTTTTTTACAGCTTTAGCAAGCTCTAAAAAATCATCTTTTAAAATATTTTTTTCTCTTAACTGTACAACAGTAGTCCCACCTAATATACTCTCTTCAATCGCTTCTAAAATATCTCTTCCCTTTAGAATTTCTCTATCTGTAACCAGATAAAGAGAGTAGTCTATATTTTTTTTATTCATAGTCAACACCAGCTTTTTTATACAGTTCAACAAAATGACCTACTGGTCCAACCCCTTTTCCAATTCCAAAAGAATTTTTTATTGCTAAAGTGATATATTCTTTGGCAAGTTTAACTGCCTCTTCTATTGAATATCCTTTTCCTAAAAGAGAAGCTATAGCTGATGAAAGAGTACACCCTGTTCCATGAGTATTTATACTATCTATTCTTTCTCCATAAAATTTAACAACCTCTCCATTTTCCAACAACAAAATATCTGTACAATTATCCTCTCTATGCCCACCTTTTATCAATACATTTTTTACTCCAAACTCTTTAATTTTTCTAGCAACTTTAATCATATCCTCTTCATCTTTTATCTCAATTCCACTTAGAATTTCAGCTTCAGGAATATTAGGTGTTACAAGAGTTCCAATTTTTAAAAAACTTTTTAAGCTTTCTATAGCTTCATCCTGTAATAGTTTATATTTACTTTTTGAAACCATAACAGGATCTATCACAATATTTTTTGCTGAATATTTTGTCAAAGTTTCTTGAATAACCTTTATTAGTTCACTACTTGATAACATTCCTATTTTTACTGCATCTACCTCTATATCCTCAAAAATAACTTCAATCTGTTTTTTAACTATCTCCTTTGAGATATTCTCCACTCCAAAAACTCCCATAGTATTTTGGGCTGTAACTGCTGTAATAACACTCATCCCATAAACTCCTAGAGCACTCATTGCTTTCAGATCCGCTTGAATTCCAGCTCCTCCACAACTATCTGATCCTGCAATCGTTAAAACTTTTTTCATTTTTTATTTTCCTCCTAAATCCATTTTTATATATAGTTTACAGAACGAAAATAAAAAGCCACCTCTTTAAATCAAAGAAATGGCTTGTATACTAAAACACTTGCCACTTCCCTACGCTAGTATTATCTAGAACAGGTTCCAAGGGTATTTCTCAGCCTATACAGCACCCCTAGTAGCTTTTTATTTATTCTGTTATTTTGAAATATACCATATATCTATATTTATTTCAATATATTTTTATCTCTTATTACCGAAAATGAAAAAAACAACCCTTTTGAGTTGTTAATCACATATGGAGGCGACGACCAGATTTGAACTGGTGAATGGAGATTTTGCAGACCTCTGCCTTACCGCTTGGCGACGTCGCCATATTTAATTGTTAGTCAGTGGTGCCCAAAGGCGGAATCGAACCACCGACACGGGGATTTTCAGTCCCCTGCTCTACCGACTGAGCTATCTGGGCAAGAATAATGGCGGGAGTGACGAGGGTCGAACTCGCGACCTCATGCGTGACAGGCATGCGCTCTAACCAACTGAGCTACACCCCCAATAATGGTGGTCTCAACAGGACTTGAACCTGTGACCCCCTGCTTGTAAGGCAGGTGCTCTCCCAACTGAGCTATGAGACCATTTCTTTACCGTGCTTAGATATAATACCTCATTTTACACAATAAATCAAATTTATTTATAATAAATTATTCAAGAATATTAGATAATATTTTAAAATATCATCTAATATTCTTGTTTTTGATGTTTTTAATTATTTTATTCAAATTCACTCTATATTAGTATCTATTTCATATCTTTTTATCTTATTGTAGAGGGCATTTCTACTTATTCCCAGGGCTAGAGCAATCTTAGTCATATTCCCATCATATACTCTCAAAGCTTTTATTATCTCTCTTTTCTCCAGTTCCACTAATGGAAGTACTTCATCTTTTTCTATAATTGTTACATTCTTTTCATCTTTTTCAAATTTTATTCTATTTCCTAAGTTATCATGAGTCATACAATGACACTCATCAAAATTTATATCATAGGTACTTATCCCATCCAAGGCTACAAAATTTTCCACAAAGTTTTCTAACTCCCTTATATTTCCAGGCCAACAGTATGCAATTATCTTTTGAAATAATTTTTCTGACATCTTAGGAATTGGTTTATTTAACTCTCTACTCTTTTCCTTTAAAAGATATTCTAAGAATATGGGTATATCCCCAATTCTATTTTTTAATGGTGGCAACTGAATATTAAAAGCATTTAATCTATAATAGAGATCCTTTCTAAACCTATTCTCTTGGATAGCTTGTTTTAAATCTTTATTAGTAGCTGCTATAATTCTCACATCTACTCTATTACATTTTTTAGAACCTATCCTTGTAACACATTTATCTTGAAGTACTCTTAAAAGAGATACCTGCATATTAAGTGGCATCTCCCCTATCTCATCTAAAAATATTGTTCCCCCATTAGCTAATTCAAACTTACCTATATATCCCTGTTTATTAGCCCCTGTAAAAGCTCCACCCTCATAACCAAAAAGTTCACTCTCTATTAAATCTCTAGGTATTGCTCCACAGTTTACCGGAATAAAGGGATAATCTCTTCTTGAACTACTATTGTGAATAGCTCTTGCAAAAAACTCCTTCCCAGTTCCACTCTCTCCAGTAATTAAAAGATTACTATTACTCTCTGAAAGTTTTTTACACTCTTCAATTACCTTTTTAATCTCCTTACTCTGTCCAATTACATTTTCAAAAGTATACTCTTCATTTCCATTGTAATTTTTTCCCTCTTTATTGGAAAAAGATTTAAAAAACTCCTTCTCCTTAAAAAGCACTAAGTATCTATCTCTATCCTTTTGAGGAAACAGCATCATAAAGATATCATTATAGGTTTTACTCAATATCTTGAAACTTCCCTCTTTTATCTCTTCTCTATCCAGTTCAGAAAAGATCTCAAATATATTAGTACTTCTCCTATTAAAATACTTATCTCCATACTCATTTAAATAATCTATACTTCCATCTTCTAAATATACAGCTACCCCTATATCTATCTTATCTAAAATCTCCCATGAAACCATAATATTTCTCCCATTGTCATTTTTAATTACAGTGTAACTTTTTTTACATAGATTATATAACAAAAAATGACAATTTTCTACACAATTATTTTTTTAAAAAATTTTATCCCTATTTTACAAGGATTATATGTATTTTTTTCTTGGCATATTAATTGCTAATAATTTTGATGGATTTTAATTAAACATATTATATATAAAAGGAGTTTGATAATGAACAATAGGACAAAGGGTATTTTATTAGGAATCACTGTCGGTTTAGCTTGGGGACTTGACTCTACTTTAATGGGTGTAGTAGGGATAGCTCCACTGGTTTCTGCATTTTTCCACGATAGTTTTGCTTTCCTTTGGATTGCACTTACTTTAGTTTTTTCTAAGCAACTATGTGGAAGTTTTCAACTTTTAAAAACAAAAAAGGGAAAGGCTGCTGCTGTAGCTGCATTAGTAGGAGCTCCTGTGGGTATGAGTGCCTATCTATTAGCTATCAAATATGCAACTGCTCCATACGCTTCTAGTATCTCAGTTATATATCCAGGAATTGGAGCATTGTTATCATACTTTTTACTTAAGGAAAAACTTTCTAAGAGAGCTGCTCTTGGAATTTTTGTCAGCCTTTTGGGATCATTTATGTTAGGATTTAAACCTACTGGGGATATTCCTTCTACTTTTGGTACAGGAATATTATTTGCTCTTTTAGCTGTATTAGGATGGGCATCTGAAGGAGTAATCATAGGGTTTGCTATGAAACATATAAAAGATGAGGATCATATTCAAGCTGCTCCTCAACAATTTCTTTGCTTAAGATATTTTGTTTCTATGGTTGTCTATGGATTACTTGTTCTACCTCTTTCTGGAGAGATAAATACTGCTCTTGAGATTGTTAAAACTGGAGTTTTCTTAAAATTTGCTGGTATAGCTATATTAGGAGCTATCACTTATCTTTGTTGGTACAAAGCTGTAGATTTAATTGGAGCTGCTATGGGAACTGCTCTTAACTCTACAGCTGCCTTATGGACAATTATTTTTAGTATTGTATTATTCGGTGCTCCAGCAAATCTTCATCTTATTATTTGGGGATTAGTAATTGTAGCAGGGGTCTTTATTTTTGCAATTGAACCTAAGAAAAGTAAGTAGTGAAGGAGGAATTTTAAATGTTAAAGGCTGAGATAATAGCTAATATGGAAAAAATTGTTTCTGAATGTATGGGAGAAGAAACTCCAGCTTGTGTGGCAACTTGTCCTATGCATACAGATGTAAAGGAATATATTAGATTGCTTAGAGAGGGAAAAGGGGTAGAGGCACTTTTAACAATTAGAGAAAAACTTTTCTTACCTGGAACATTGGGGCGTATCTGTGCTCATCCTTGTGAAGGAAAATGTAAAATAGCTGAAATACACTCTCCTATGTCAATTGCTGGACTTAAAAGATATATAGCAGATAACTATGACAATGAAAATCTTTGGGATATGACAAAAGAAAAATCTACAGGGAAAAAAATAGCTATAATTGGTGCTGGACCAGCTGGATTACAAGCTGCTCTTGATACAATTAGAAAAGGACATGAGGTAACTATTTTTGAAAAACTTCCAGTCAAAGGTGGAATGATGGCAGTTGGTATCCCTGAATATAGATTACCTAGAGATATCTTATCTTGGGAAATATCTTACCTTGAAAAACTAGGTGTAAAATTCCAAATGAACTGTGAAATTGGAAAAGATATTGAATTTTCAACTCTTATTGAAAAATATGATGGAGTTGTTGTTGCAGTTGGAAAACATAAGGGAAGAAATGGAACTGATATAATCTCTAAGGATATTACAAATGCTAGTGATTTTTTAAGAGCTGTTGCTTTAGATAAGGATTCTGTCACTCTTGGAAAAAGAGTTTTAGTAATTGGTGGTGGAGATGTAGCCATGGACTGTGCTAGAGTAGCTAGAAGATTAAAAGGAGTAGAAGAGGTTTTCTCTGTTACTTTAGAGGATTCTTTTGATAGTATGACAGCTTCAAAACATGAAGTAAAAGGTGCTTTTGAAGAGGGAGTAGCTTTTTTCCATGGATATGGAATTAAAGAAGTAATTTTAAATAAGAATAATAACTTAAATAAAGTTGTAGCTGTAAAATGTACCTCACTTTTTGATGAAAAAGGAAACTTTGCCCCTAAATTTGATGATAAAATTTTAAGAGAAATTGAAGTTGATACTGTTATTTTTGCTATTGGTCAAGCAGTAGATGGAGATTTTGCTAAAAATATACTTTCTCAAAGAAAAAACTCTACATTTGAATGTGATAAATTTACCCTTCAAAGTAAAGATAATCCTAAAATATTTATAGCTGGAGATGCTAGTGGAGAATCAGCTATAGTTATTCAAGCTATGGCAACAGGACGTCGTGCTGCTGAATCACTAAATAGATTTTTAGCTAATGAAGACTTACTAGAAGGAAGAGATTTAAAAGACACAAGTAGTTATGATACAAAGTTAAAAAGAGAAGTTAATTGGGAAGAGGTTTTTGAAAGAAGAGTTGATATACCTGAATTAAATCCTCAAGAAAGAATTAAATCCTTTGCAGAGGTATCTTTAGGATATACTCCTGAACAAGCAAAATATGAAGCTGGTAGATGCCGTCAATGTGAGTGTAGACTATGTATGAAAGAGTGTATGATGTTAAAA
>DXSD01000042.1 GCA_019410665.1 Fusobacterium sp. | reverse complement strand
TGTAAGCCCTATTGCAAATGCAAAAGGTGATGATATTCTAAAATTTTTAGAAACATTTATATTTATTTTTAAAATTACAAATAAATTAACAATTGGGATAATTAAAAGTATTAAATACCACCAAGCTAATTTAGCAATTTTTGTAATAATTAAATAAATATTATATATAGGTATGATAGCTTTCCACCCTTCTAGTCCTGCTTTTTCAAACATTTTCCACATACCTGCAACTGTGACTACATAAATAATTATTCCTATCATACAAGCTCACCTCTATTTTTTACTTACTAATTTAAAGTATCCATCTTCTGTTTTCTCAATTTTTCCTTGTTTTAAAAGATTTCCAATAGCTCTTTTAAAAGCTTTCTTACTCATATTAAAATAATTTACTATTTGATCTGGATTAGTTTTATCATTAAATCTAAAACTATCCTTTAAAATTCTCATCTTTTCTAAAATAAGTTCAGCATCTTTATCTAATTGTAAATATGCTAACTCTCTTGGAGATAGGTCTAGTTTTCCATCTTCTCTAACTCTAATAACTCTAGCTTCTATCTCATCTCCAATTTTATAGTTTTTAAAATATTCATTTTTAGGAATAAGTCCAAAATATCTATCCTCTACAGCTACAAATACTCCAATTTCATCATTTATTCTATATACAGTTCCTGAAACTATATCATTTTTCTTCATAGATGTACTTGGAAGTAAAAATTTATATATTTTCATAGTAGCTGATAATCTTCCTTTACTATCTTCATAAATTCCTACTAAGTATTTTTTTCCAATTTCAACCTCTGTTTCTTGCTGTCTTTTTGGTAATAATAACTCTTTTTTTAGTCCCCAATCCATAAAAGCTCCTAATGTAGGATGAATATCAGTAACTTCCAACTTTGCTAAAGTTCCTACTAAAGCTTCTGTTTTTCTAAAAGTTGCCACTGGTCTATCTTCAGAATCCATATATACAAGAACCTCTACTTCATCTCCCACTTTTAAATCTCTATCCTCTAATTCATTGTTAGGTAATAGAATATTATCTTTACTATCTCCAGTTCCAGCATCAAGATATGCTCCTACACTAGCAAAATTATTTATAACTAATTTTTGTCTTTTTCCTATTTTTATCATTAAATACACTCCTTAATCTTATTATACCTATAAATTATATCTCTATTTTCATTTTTTTACAAGAATAACTTTTTAATCTCTTCACCTATTGCTATTTTATCTGAAGTATTCTCAATTATTTTTTTTACTTTTGTAGGTTTTTGAGAAAATATAACTATTCTATCTCCTAACTCTAAAGCTGATTCTATATCATGGGTGATAAAAAGAACTGTCTTCTTCTCTTTGAGCTGAAGCAATTTAAAATACTCTCTTATCTCTCTTTTAGTTTTTATATCTAAAAATTCAAAAGGTTCATCCATAAAAAGATAATTGCTAGGAAAGGCAAAGGCTCTTGCTATCCCAACTCTTCTTTTCATCCCTCCACTTAATCCTTTGGGATATTCATCAGCATATTCTAAAAGATTAACCATTTCAAGATACTTTTCTATATACTCCTTCATACTCTCAGAAGGGACTTTTCCCTTTAAAACATACTCTATATTTTCATATACAGTTTTCCATTCAAGAAGGGTATCCTCTTGAAAAATATAAGATATTCCTGAAGTTATCTCTCTTTCAAACTCTACACACCCTAAATAATCTTTAATATTCCCAGATAGTATCTCTAAAAGTGTACTCTTTCCACAACCAGACTCTCCTAAAATAACTGTTACCTTTCCCTCTTCTCCTTCAAAGGAGATTCCATCTAAAACCTTTCTCTTTCCATAATTTTTTACTATTTTTTCAACTCTCATCTTTTCCACCTACATATCCTTCTATTGAGATACTTTAAGCTTTGCTCTAAGAGATAATTTAAAACTATAACTATAACTATCCAAGCAAAAATATTAGAACTCTCTAAATATATCTTATTTAAAAATATCTCTCCACCTATTGATAAACTCTCTTGTGACAATACCTCTCCAGCTATTATTACTTTAAAAGTAAGTCCCAAATAAGAGGGTAAATTTCCAGAAAGAGAGTAATAGACACTAGGAATATATAGATCTTTTATCACTCTTTTTTGTGGAACTTTAAATACTCTTGACATCTTTAAAAGATTTTTATCAATATTCTCTAATCCACTAAGTACTCCTTCATAAAGAATTGGAAAGAGTATTAAAACTCCCACTACTATTGGAACTTTTTCAGTACTACTCCAAATTAAAACCAATATTATAATTGTAATTGTTGGAACAGCTCTTAAAAAAACTATAAAGGGATTTAAGAGAATACTTATTAATTGAAACTTATATGAAAGAGTAGAAAAAACAATACTTCCTACTAGAGATATAAACATTGCTATTCCCAATCTACTTACAGTATTCCAAAGAATATTTGTAAAAACATCACTTACTACTATCTCCTTTAAAGAGAGATAAATCTCATATATTCTAGGAAAAAGAAGAGAGTTGTCTAACATTAAGGCAACTCCCTCCCAAACTATGAAAAAGAGAGCAAAGGATAAAACTCTATAACTACTTTGCATATATCTCTTCATTAGGTATTTTTCCTCCAATTACTTTACTATTTACCTCTTTTAAAACTTCAAAGTATCTATTATACTCCTCTTGACAATCTAAAATTGGAGTATAATAAATATTAGCTCTAATAAGTATCTTTTCAAGTATTTTACTATCTACTCCTATACCATTTTTTTCAATGTATTCAGCAGATATATCCCTATCTTTATATAAAAAATTTACACTTTGATTTAAAGATTCAGTAAATTTCTTCACTATTTGTGGTTTTGTATTTAAGATTTCCTCTTTTACTACAAGTGTAGATTGTGGATAACCAAGATCTGAATTAACTAGTTTTTTCCACTCATCATTTAAATTTGCCACTATATTAGTTCCTATATTTTTACTTAAAATCTTACTCAACATAGGTTCTGGAACTACAATTATATCAGCTTTTTTTCCAAGATAAAGAGCCGCTAACTCATTTCCATTTGAAAGATAGTTTATCTTTATATCTTTACTGGCAATTCCTTTAGCTCTTAAAATAGATTGAAATATTATATCTGGAGTTAATCCCTTTCCAAAAGTATAAACCTCTTTTCCTCTTAATCCTTCTAAAGAATCTATGCTCTCTCTACTTATTACATAAAAAGAGCCCCAACCAACTGTTCCTAAGATTTTATACCCTAAATTTTTATTATACAATTGTGCTGCAAAATTTGAAGGAACTATGGCTATATCTCCCTCTCTTTTTAACATATTTACAACGAGAGAATCTGAAAGCTTTTCTATTTTATACTCCACCTTATTTCCATCTAAATCATTAGTTTCTACCATCATCTTAGAAAGAGACAGAGCAGGTAATCCATCTGGAGTTAAAACTTTTATTGTTTCACCAAAAATACCTATACTCAATAAAATAAATAATATAGTAACTAATCTCTTCTTCATCAAAATTTACTCCTTATCTTTAAAAAATTCTTGAGAATCACCAAAATAGTAGTTTCTCTCCTTCTTATTTAAGAAAAGTAATCTATTAGCATATTGACAAATCTCTTTTATATTATGAGTTATAAAAATTACTGTTAACTTATCCTCTTCACATAGTAATTTTATCAAGTTATAAAACTCTAATTTATTTTTCATATCTAAAGTTGAACTTGGACTATCTATGAATAATAATCTAGGTTCTGTTATTAGATGCTTAGCTAAATTAGCTCTAGCTTGCTGTCCCTTAGTCAACTTATTTATTTTATGGTCTTTTATATCATAAATTTTTAATCTTTTTAAAAGTTTATCTACTTTTTCCCAATCCTCTTCAGTAAAAGCTCTTCCTCTTTTCTTTGCAAGAAGAGAAACAGCCACCACTTCTCTAACACTTCCTAAAAAATTCTCCTTTTGTTGTAAAGAGTTCTGAGGTATATAACTTACCTCATCTTTTTTTATATTATGAAAATGAATATTTCCACTTATACCAGAATTTACTAATCCCAATATACTTCTTATTAAAGTACTCTTTCCTGAACCAGGCACTCCCCCAATAGCTAGATAATCCCCCCTCTGCACTTCAAAGGACAGGTTTTCCAAAACACTTCTATTTTTATACGACAAACAAAAATCTTCCACAGTTAAAATTTTCTCCATCTAGCTACCTCCATTAAATTTTATTCCATACTATATTATATCACGTCGTAGAAATTAAGTAAAATTTTTCCTTTATTTATAAAAATTTAGTTTATTAAATAGAAAAGGAGAAAACTTTTACTTCCAATGGCTAGTGCTTACGCAATGCTCATTACAGTAAAATTTTCTCCTTTTAATTTTCCTATTTAAATAAATTTTTATTTATCTAATCTATTCCACTTAGCTTGTCCCTCTTGGTATAGATCCCCACCATAGATATCATTGATAACTATTGCTGGGAAGTTTTCTACCTCAAGTCTTCTAAGTGCCTCTGCTCCTAAATCTTCATAAGTTATTATCTCAGCTTTTTTAATAGATTTAGCTATAAGAGCAGCTGCTCCTCCAACAGCAGCAAAGTAAACAGCTTTCTCAGATGTCATAGCATCTCTAACCTCTTTTGATCTAGCTCCTTTACCTATCATTCCTTTTAGTCCCACTCTTATTAAATCTGGTGCATAAGCATCCATTCTATAACTTGTAGTAGGTCCAGCACTTCCTATTGGCTTTCCTGGTTTAGCTGGTGTAGGTCCAACATAATAAATTATCTGTCCTTTTACATCTACAGGTAACTCTTTTCCCTCTTCTAATAACTTTACAAGTCTAGCATGAGCTGCGTCTCTTGCTGTATAGATAACTCCTGTGATTTTAACAGTGTCTCCAGCTTTTAATTTTGCTATATCTTCATCTTTTAAAGGTGTTGTTAAATGATATTCCATAATCGTCTCCTCCTAAATCTTCCTATAACTCTACTTCTTTATGTCTAGCTGCGTGACAGTTAATATTAATAGCAACTGGTAGAGCAGCTATATGACAAGGATAAGTATTTACTTTTACAGCAAGAGCTGTAGTTAATCCTCCAAGTCCTAGAGGTCCTACTCCTGTTTTGTTAATTAACTCTAATAACTCAGCCTCTAAATTTCTAGCTATTGGATCTGGAGTTACATCATTTATATCTCTTAATACAGCTTCTTTTGCTAAGATAGCTGCCTTTTCAAAGTTTCCACCTATTCCTACTCCTACGATTATTGGAGGGCATGGGTTTCCACCAGCATTTTTAATAGTATCTACAACTAATTTTTTAATTCCCTCTACTCCATCAGATGGCTTTAACATTCTTAAAGCACTCATGTTTTCAGAACCTCCACCTTTAGGAGCAACTATAATTTTAACTTTATCTGAATTAGGTACAAGTTTAGTATGGATTATAGCTGGAGAGTTGTCCTTTGTATTAACTCTATCTAAAGGATGTCTTACAACAGATTTTCTAAGGTATCCTTTGTCATATCCTCTTCTTACTCCCTCATTTACAGCTTCATATATATCTCCGTTAATTTTTACCTCTGTTCCAATCTCTAAGAATACTACTACTATTCCTGTATCTTGACACATTGGTACTTGCTCATTCATTGCAATCTCATCATTTTCTATAATCTGTCCTAGGATATTTTTTCCTACTTCAGATTCCTCTTTCTCATAAGCCTCTTTAATTTTGTCTAAAACTTCCTTACCAATAAAATAGTTTCCTTCTATACACATTCTCTCTACTTCATCAGTAACTTTTCTTAAATCTAATTCCTTCATTGAAAAACCACCTTTCCTTTAAACTTTTTGAAAAGTTAATTTACATTTCTACAATACAATCATACCACAAAATGTGTTTTTTTTAAATAGTTTGTATGATAGAAATTTAAAATATTCATCGACATAATCATATATTTAATAAATAATAAATATTCTATAAAAAAATAACTTACTAAGTAAAAAAGGAGAAAACTCTTCTTAATTAGTTTGCTTTAAGCAACACCTATCAAGTAAAATTTTCTCCATTTTCTTAATTTATTACTTATTTAAAACTTTATCTTTTACCATTTCAGCATGTAGTTTCTCAGCTAATTTTAGGTAATTATCCCAAGCTGTGTTTCTAGTTGTATATCCACCTTTTTTATAATCTCCACTATCTTCAGTAGCAGGAAGTCCAGTTAAATCAAACATATTTTGAGTAGCTACAACTTTCTTATCTAACTCATCCATTTGAATATTAAATCCAATACGTGATGGCTCATCGTAATCTACACTTTCATATTTTGATTGCTTGAAATACTTTCTAAACTTTCCTGGCTTTATATCTTTAGGAGAATCTGCAAATATCTCATCATATCTACAAGATATTATTTTTCCATCTTCAACTATTACTTTTAACTTTCCAGTTATTCCATTTTCTAATTTTTCAGCTATACTATAATATTTTTGCCCTGATGGAGCATGTGTTTTTGGCTCTAACTCTGCAGCTAATGGAACCATTGATTGCTCGATACTATTTGAAGCTCCAGCCACTAAATCAAACTCTCCAGTAAGTCTTTGCTCATCTAACATTTGTTTTTCAGCTTTTAAAACTCCTTGAATCCAAGCTGCCCCCTTACCTTCAAACATCTTAAAGTTATATGAAGAGTAACGCTTAGATACATTTTGGAAATAACGATTGTAATAGTTTGGTCTAGTCATCTCATTAAACTCTACATGGACAATCTTATCCCCATCTTTTACTACTTCAAAAATTCCAAGATGCCCTTGACGAAATCTCTTTTCATTCTTATAGTAGTCCCCCTTTATAATTCCCAGTTTAGGTTGAGCACTATACTCTAGCTCTTTATTATTTGCAAATAAAGATGAAGCTACTAAAAGCGATAGAATCAATATTTTTTTCATCTAATTCCTCCCTAAATTCATAGTAATTTACCTCTATTATAATATATTTTTTAAAATGTTGCAATAATAAATCAAGAATGACTTTCGTTCAAAGAATAAAGAGCAAGTATGGCTTAGCTCACTAATATTCGCTTTCACCAACTTGCTCTATTTATTCTCTTCAATCTTTGTCATTCTTGAAATTTACTACTTAGTCTAGTTATTTCTTGTAACTTTCCAATCTTTTATATACCATTGTAGCTGCTGCTTCCATAAGTCTCTCTTTTATAACTTCATCACTAATATTCTCATAGTAGTTTGTTGCTATAAGAGTAGCAAACCCATGGGCATACATCCAACAATCTAGATAAAGATTTGTTTTTGCCTCTTCATCTAAACCATCAAATCTATGATCTTTTGACATCTCCTCTTTTATTAAATCTCTAAACTCTCTGATAACTTCATTTCTCTTTCCTAAACTCTCTCTTAAGAATATTGCTTGGAATAGTTCCTTCTCCTCTCTAGCAAAGATACAGATTCCCATTCCTATATTCAGGTAGATAAAATTTGTTCTCTCTTTCTTTACATACTCAAGAAAAAGTTTTTTAGCCTCATCAAGTAACTCATGCTTTAAGTCATCAATAGAACTATAGAAACTATATATAGGTGCTGGAGATGCTCCCAATGATTTTGCAAGGTTTCTCGCACTAATACCATCTATCCCCTCAACTTTAAATACCTCAAAGGCTTTTTTATAAACCTGCTCCTTTGTAAATATTGGTTTCTTTGGCATTGTGTCCTCCTTATCACTTAACAAAATCTATTAGAATCTCTTAGTATATCCTAATCCAAGAGCTGTTATACTTTTACTATATTCTGGGTTAGGTACTTTTCCTTCATATTTTTGAGTATAATGTCCCTCTTCAGAATCATAGAAATAGTGAGCTACTGTAAATACCCACTCAGTTGTTTCATCTGGGTTATATTTTAATCCTGTTCCTACCATTATAGAGTCAAGAGCATACTCTACATCATCATAAGAAGTTACTTTTGCTCCTGTATAAGCATAGTTAACTCCTCCAAGTACTGCCCATTTAGGATTGATTCTATACTCAGTACCTATTGCTATCTCATAACCATTATCATATTCTGCTTCTACACCTTCAACTTTTCCTAGTCCTATTGCAGATAAATCTATCGTTTTTGTACCTCTATCCATTTTAGCATCTTTATTAAAATAGTAGTTTCCTGATAATCCTAATGTCCAGTTATCAGTTATCTTGTATGACATCCCTGCTGCTAAAATAGCTGGTAAATCTCTTCTTTGTTTAACTCCATTTTCATACTCTGGATAAAAACTTCCAAATCCTAATCCTCCATTTGGAAGAATAATTGTCGGATTACTACCTATTCCTGTAAAGTTAGGTAATTCTTCAATATTTTTTGATGTTCCATCAGCTTCAAAATTAAGATTCACTCTAGTATCATATCTTAATCCAAAGTTTAATCTATCATTAGCTTTATAGTTTAAACCAAACTGTCCCCCAAATCCCCAAGCTGTTCTTTCAGAATCTATATGAGCTTCACCTATTGTTTTATTTAAAGTTTTATCTTCATTAAGATATAAGTCTCCCTTTAAAGTTCTACTTCCATATATTACTCTACCAGCAGCTGATAGTGACAGTTTATCACTAACCTTCCAAACTTTTCCTAATGTTGATTGAATATATAGATTTGATCCTTCTGCTTTAGATCCATCAGTATTTACATGTAATCCCCTTCCTACTAATACAGGATTTAATATATCAGGAATTACAGCTATCCCACCGACTCCATCATCATACTTAAGGTCTCCTCCACCAGCTAAACCACCAAACGTCCAATAAAGAGCAGAATCCTCTTCTACTTTATATAGAGCAAAGTTAGGGATTGGTTGGAATAGGTCAGCTTTATAATCTTTCCCATCATATTCCATTTTCTCATGTCCAAAAGCCACTTGTAATCCAGTGTGAACATAAGTTCCCTCTTGTAAATGTACAAGTCCAGCTGGGTTATAGTAAGCAGAAACATTGTTTATCATACCATTTTGAGCTGAGTTTCCTAAATACTCAGGTGTATATGTTTGAATGTGGTCAATAGAAGCTCCATAAGCTACTGAGCTTAAAACAGTTGCAAGAGCTAATAATCCTAATCTCTTTTTCATTATTCCTCCAAATTTCTAATTTATAACATATGTAATATATCATTTTTCAATTAACATATTATTAAATAAAAATTAATTTTTTTTAATAATTTGAGGAATTAAACCATTTTTATAGGCATTCAGTAACTTTTTTAAATCATTAATCTGACTTTGTAACTCTTTTCCAATATCTGTATCCTTTACCCTTATTCTATTGATACTTTTATCTTCAACTATTCTTGTAGAAGAGATTATATCTCTTCCCTCTTGTACAGCTTTTTCTATGGACTCAAAGGGTTCATGTGCTACTATTTTCATTCCATAGGAATTATAGATTAGGGTATATCCTGCTATTCCAGTTTCTTTTTGGTAAGCCTTAGAAAATCCTCCATCTATTATTAAAAGTTTTCCATTTGCTTTAACTGGACTCTCTCCCTTTAAAGTTTTCACTGGAACATGTCCATTAATTATATGAGCAATATTGGGATTCAATTGAAATTCTGACAATATCTCTCTACAAACCTCTTCCTCATTACAATACTTATAGTAAGGATTTTTTTTCTCCACATGGGTAGACTTATCATCTATAAAATATCTTTCAAAGGTTTTCATAGCATTTTTTCCAAATAATGGGGAACCCTCTCCACACCAAAGATACCATAGGAAATCATTATAAAATCTTTTTCCCTCTCTCTTCTTATAAAGGTAAGCTTTTCTAACTATCTCCTCTATCTTATCTAGATATTTTTTACCCTTTAATTTCTCTCCTAATATATTTATCTCTTTTAACTTTCCATTTTCATCTAAGGGAATACACCCATGATAAAGAAGATTAGAATTATATCTTAAATAGACACTTCCATTAGTAAAGAAAAAATTAATATGCTTTTGTAATTTCTCACTATTTATAAAGTATCTCTCTAACTTTTCAATTACATCTTCCTCTTCCCCTGTCAATTTATAAGGAGAGTTTCTATCCACAGTTGGAAAATTTCTATCATTTAATTGATACTCATTTCCCTCTATTAACACCACTCCTCTATCAAAATCTATCTTATCTAAAAGTTGTCTCCCTCCTAAATCAAATTCTGGATTCCTTTCAGAGATCTCCCCTTCTACCTTAAACTGTATAATAGATATAGCCTTATGTATTTGAGCCATAAGCTTTGATTTTCTCTCTCCCTTTGGAATAAAACTTTTACACTCATCATCACCATAGGTATCCATAGCAAATTTAGCTAAAGGTAACATATTTATTCCATATGCCTCTTCCAATATATCTGTATTAGAGTATCTAGCACAAATTCTTACAACATTGGCAATACATGCCCTATTCCCCAAGCTAGCCCCTATCCAAAGCATGTCATGATTTCCCCACTGAATATCTACATCATGATGTCTCATCAGTTTATCCATTATTAGGTGTGGATTTGCCCCTCTATCATATATATCTCCTATTATATGCAACTTATCCACAACTAATCTCTGAATCAATTGAGCTATTGCTTGTATGAACTCCTTAGCCCTATCTAAACTTATGATAGTATCTATAATATTCTCTACATACTCTTTTCTATTTGGAAGCTCTTTTCTCTCATATATAAGCTCTTGTAAAATATATTCAAAGTCCTTTGGCATAGCTTTTCTAACTTTTGAACTAGTATATTTTGAAGCTGTGATACTACAAACTTCCAACATTCTATATATTATATTTTTAAACCATTTATCTCTATTCCCTAACTTTTTTGAAACATACTCTACCTTCTCTCTGGGATAGTATATTACACTAGCTAGTTCTTTCTTTTCATAATTGCTCAATTCATCTTTAAAGATGTCATTAATTTTCTCTCTAACAGAACCTGAACCATTTTTCAAAACGTGGTTAAAAGCAAAATACTCTCCATGTATATCTGTTAAAAAATGCTCTGTTCCCTTAGGAAGATTTAAAATTGCTTGCAAATTTATTATCTCAGTTGTAGTTTCTGAAATATTTCTAAATTTAGTTGAAAGGAGCTTAAGATACTTAAGCTCCTGATTTTCTCTTTTCTCTTCTTTTAGTTCCATAGGCAATCCCATTCCTATTTTTTATGCTGAATATAGCTTTGAGCTGCTGAAACAATAGCCACTAAAACTCTAAATGGTGAGCAACTTACATAATCAAGTCCCACTCTGTCAAAAAACTCTATACTCTTAGGATCTCCTCCATGCTCTCCACATACTCCCATCTCTATATTAGGATTTCCTTTTCTTCCTAACTCCACAGCAAGTTTTACAAGTTTTCCTACTCCTCTTTCATCAATAGTTGCAAAAGGCTCAACCTTTAAAATTCCATGTTCATAATATTCTGGCATAAATTTAACTGAGTCATCTCTAGATAATCCCATAGTAGTTTGAGTTAAGTCATTAGTTCCAAATGAGAAGAAATCTACATCTGCTCCTATTTCATCTGCTAGTAAACAAGCTCTTGGAGTCTCCATCATAGTTCCTAATTTATAATCTATTCTCATTTCTTGCTCTTGGAAAACTTTCTCTATCTCTGCTAATAGATTTCTCTTAATAAATTGTAACTCCTTAGCTCCTATAACTAAAGGTATCATTATTTCAGGTTTTACATCTAAACCTTCTCTCTTACATTGGATACCAGCTTCAATTATAGCTCTAGCTTGGATATTATATAGTTCAGGACGAGTTACTGCAAGTCTACATCCTCTATGACCTAACATAGGGTTTTCATCTTTTAGATTTCTTATACGTCTTTCCATCTCTTCAAGAGATACACCAATTATTTCAGCCATTTTTTCTTTATCTTTTTGCTCTTTTGGTAAGAATTCATGTAATGGTGGATCAAGTAATCTAACTATTACCACATCATTTTCTACAACCTTGAATATATTATAGAAATCCTCTCTTTGCATTTGATGAAGTTTCTCAAGGGCAACCTCTACCTCTTCTGGATTGTGACTAAGAATCATTCCTCTAATTGTCCAAATCTTATCTTTTTGGAAGAACATATGCTCTGTTCTACAAAGTCCTATTCCCTCTGCTCCAAATCCTTTTCCTAACTGAGCATCTGCCACTGTATCAGCATTCATTCTTATTCCCAATCTTTTTATCTCTTTACACCAAGCTACAAACTCTTTTAAATTTTCATCAAATTGTGGTTCAGTAAGTGCTACTTTTCCAAGATAAATCTCTCCAGTATATCCACTTATTGAGATAAAATCCCCCTCTTTTACTCTATATCCATTAATATACATCTCTCTTTTGATGTCATCAATTTTTATATCTCCACAACCTGTTACACAACATTTTCCCATACCTCTTGCTACAACAGCTCCATGTGATGTTGCTCCGCCTTTTACTGTAACTATTCCTTGAGCTAAACTTATTCCCTTTATATCCTCAGGTGAAGTTTCCTCTCTAACTAGTATAGTCATCTCTTTAGTATGTACTCTTTCAGAAGCAAATACAACTCTTCCAATTGCAACTCCAGCTGAACCAGCCAATCCTTTTCCTAGTAATGTTGCTTTTTTAAGTGCACTTGGTTCAAAGTTTCCATGAAGTAGTTGAGGTAATACAGCTGGATCTACTTTCATTACTGCTTCCTCTTTTGTTAATAGCCCCTCTTTTACCATATCCACAGCTATTTTTACACTTGCATAAGGACTTCTCTTTCCATTTCTTGTTTGTAGTAAGAAAAGTTTTTCATCTTCAATTGTAAACTCTATATCTTGCATATCTTTGTTATGTTTTTCTAATATTTCAGCTATTTTTGTAAACTCTTCATATATATTTGGTAATTGCTCTTTTAATCTAGCTATTGGCTCTGGAGTTCTTATTCCAGCTACAATATCCTCTCCTTGAGCTTTTAACAAATACTCTCCAAATATCTCCTTCTCTCCATTAGATGGATTTCTAGTAAAAGCAACTCCTGTTCCTGACTTTTCATTTAGATTTCCAAATACCATCTCTTGAACTACTACAGCAGTTCCCATACTATCATCTATTCTATTTATTCTTCTATATACCTTAGCTCTCTCATTTTCCCAAGAATTGAATATTGCGTTTACAGCCATAAAAAGTTGCTCTTGAGCACTTTCAGGGAAAAAGTTTCCTGTCTCTTCCCAATACATTATCTTAGCTCTGTTAATTAACTCAGTATTAGAAACTCTTCCTCTCAATTTTTTTCTTAGCTCAAAGAATAACTCCTTTTCAACCCCCATCACTATTTCAGAGAACATTTGAATAAATCTAAAATATAACTCATAGACAAAATCTTCATTTTTAAATATTTTTATCATTGATTCAGCTGTTTTATCATTCATACCAAGGTTTAAGATGGTATCCATCATTCCTGGCATAGATACAGGAGCTCCAGATCTCACTGATACAAGTAATGGTCTTTCTCCTTCAAACTTTTTCCCAGTTAATTTTTCAAGTTTATCTATTTGTTCTAATACCTCATTTTTTACCTTTTCGCTTATAGCTCTTCCAGCTTCATAGTACTCTTTACAAGCGTCAGTAGATAT
Organism: Fusobacterium sp.; assembly: GCA_019410665.1. Classification (GTDB taxonomy): domain Bacteria; phylum Fusobacteriota; class Fusobacteriia; order Fusobacteriales; family Fusobacteriaceae; genus Fusobacterium_A. The sequence continues at coordinate 3,220 of DXSD01000042.1, read as the reverse complement.
GATAATTCCCTCTGGAATTGGTAGCCCTATTCTTTTCATTTCAGCTAGATTTCCACCTTTCCCCCCCAATATATTTATCATACCTTTGTTACCCTCTTCAAATAAATAAACCTTTTTCATATAGTCCTCCTATTTTTCATAATATTCTAAAAACAGTTTTGTTATATTTGTCTTTGTAAGTCTTCCAACTAATTTATATATCTTTTTTCCCCTTACTTCCTTCACTTTAATTACTGGTAAACAGTCTATTTGATGCTCTATTATTTTTTTTACACCATTTATTATAGGTTCATCCTCTTCACAATATATTATGTTAGGCATTCTAGTCATAATCACATTAATTGGTAGATTATCTGTACTATTTTTTCCTATTGCTACCTTTAATAGATCCTTTCTTGAAACTATCCCTACAAGACTCTCTCCCTCTGTTATGAACATTGTCCCCACATCTTTTGCAAAGATCTTTAATATTGTTTCATAAACCGAGAGATTATAATCTACATAAACAGCCTCTCCCATTATATCCCTAACATATTTTTTCTCTTTTTTCTCTTGGTAAACATATCCTACCTTAGGTTTAGATCTTAAATATCCTTTTCCTACAAGAACTGAGAAATCTGTTCTTAAGGCAGATCTAGTTAAAGAAAGTTCTTGAGCTATCATCTCTCCTGTAATTGGTTGCTTTTCTTTAACTATTTCTATTATCTTTTCCTGTCTTGTTGTAAGACTCATATCTTCCTCCTAATAGTGTGCACTATTTTATGTAAAGTTATATCAAACACCTTATATATATTGTTATATCATCATTTTATTAATAAGTCAACTACTTTTATAGTGTACACCATTTATTTTTTTATAATAACACCTATTTTTCTAACTTTTATGATATAATTTATATTGAAAAAATTTAATAAGGAGATTTTAATGGGAAAATTTGTATTTTATTATTCAGTAGTAGGAGCTAGAAAAAGTGCTGAACTTATTCTAACAGCTCACAGAAATATGATGGCTGGAAAAAAAGTAGCTGTTTTTCAACCAGCAACTAATACTAGAGATGGTGGACAGATTAAAAGTAGAGCCTTAAAAGAGGGAATGGATGCTATTCTTTTAACTAAGGATTTTAATCTTTATGATTGGTGGTTAGAAAATAAACCAAATCTTATTTTAATTGATGAGATTCAATTTATAACAAGAAAACAAGTAGATGATCTAGTGAAAATAATTAGAGATTCTAAAACCTTAGTTTTTGGTTACGGACTTATGTCTAACTTTATGGGTGAACTTTTTGAAACTGTAGCTTATATGCTTCCTTTTGTTACTAAAATCGTAGAGATCCCAACTGTTTGTGAAGTGTGTGGAGATGCTAAAGCAACTATGAACATCTTAGTTGATGAAAGTCAAAATAAAGATGGGGGAGAGATTATTATAGGAAATCACTTTAAAGGTGTTTGTTTAAAATGTTTTTTAAATCATAAAGATAAATAATTTATCTTACCAAAATTTTATTAAAAAAGGAGTGTCTTATGAAAGTTTTATTAATTAATGGAAGCCCTAATGAAATGGGGTGCACTTATACTGGTTTAAAAGAGATGGAAAAGATTTTTAAGAATTCAAATGTAGAAACTGAAATATTATACCTTGGAAAAAAGGCTATTTCTGGATGTATAGCTTGTACTAAATGTAGAACTATTGGAAAATGTGTATTTGATGATGAAGTTAATAAGATAGGAGAGAGATTAGAAGAATTTGATGGAATTGTTGTCGGATCTCCTGTTTATTATGCTGGTCCCTCTGCTCAAGTTACAGCTTTTTTAGATAGATTATTCTATTCTTACGGGAAGAAAATGGCTGGTAAACTTGGAACTTCTTTTGTTTCTTGTAGACGTGGTGGGGCTTCTGCAGCTTTTGATAGACTTAATAAGTATTTTAGTATATCTAATATGCCTATTGTCACTTCTCAATACTGGAATCAAATTCATGGAAATACTCCAGAAGAGGTTTTGAAAGATGAAGAAGGATTACAAACTCTAAGAACTTTAGCACAAAATTTTACTTGGTTACTAAAATGTATAGAAGCTGGTAAAAAAGCTGGTGTAGAGCTAAGTGAGTATGAAGCTCCTCTTAGAACTAATTTCATAAGATAAAGTTATAAAAAAGAAGAGTAGCTATTCAGGTATTAAATCAAAATGTAAAAATACCTGAATAGTTATCTCCAATCCATATCATTCTTGATTTATTCTATTTTTTATTAGAGTGAAGAGATTTAAAGCCCTCTCCCCATACTTCTGATACATCTGAAACAGTTAAAAAAGCAAAAGTATCTACCTCTTTAACTATACTTTTTACTTTATTCAATTCAAATTTATTAACTACACAATATAAAAGATTCATCTCATTTCTAGTATATCCCCCTTCACCTTTTATAATTGTAGTTCCTCTGCCTGTTTCCTCCATAATCCTATCTTTAATCTCATCAGATTTTGTAGACATTATAATTACTCCCTTAGATTTTGTATAACCATCTTGGAAAAAATCAATAGCTTTAGAAACTATTAACATAGAAATAAGAGTGTACATAACTACTTCTTTTCCGAAAAAAATAGCAGCTACACTTAAAATTATAATATCCATTCCTAACATAGTCTTCCCCAAAGGAATATCAAAGTACCTATTTAATATACGAGCAATGACATCAGTTCCCCCTGTTGAGCCATTTACCATAAAAATAAGCCCAAGCCCTATCCCGATAAACACTCCACCATATATAGAGCCAAGCATAATATCATTTGATGGTCCTTTCATATTTTTAGTTAAATCTATAAAAAGTGAAAGGCAAGTAGTTCCATATAAAGTTTTTATTAAGAAATCTCTTCCAACTAACTTCCATCCCATTACCAAAAGAGGAATATTTATTATAAAATATGTTATTCCCACAGGAAACTTAAATAAATAGTAAAGTATTAAACAGATTCCCGCTACTCCTCCTTCAGCTAAATGGTTACTTATGAAAAAATAGTTTATTGAAACAGCATAAAAAAGGCATCCTATTGTTATAATAAGATACTCTTTTAAATATTTTAAAGTTTTTTCTTTCATTATCCCCCTCCAATATTTATAAAGATATCAACTTAATTATATCATATTTTATCTAAAAAAATAAGGGGCCTGTTGCAATTTAAGAAATTAAAGTAATTATAACTAATTCAAGAATGACTTTCGT
>DXSD01000041.1 GCA_019410665.1 Fusobacterium sp. | reverse complement strand
GATAAGTATTTTGGAAAATCTTTTGAAGAGATGAGATTTATTCACTATTTTATTTTTATGGTGTTAATCATTAAAGCTAAAAATATATTTCTTAAAAATATAAAAAGAGATGACAATGAAGAAAATATGAAATAATTACTATGGAGAGGTTTTTTATGAGAAGAGAGGAAGAGTTTTACAGAAAACAGATGATTAATGGTCTTATATATATTGTAGGAGAAAAAGAACCTTTCTCAGGAATAATAAATTTTAGATATAGAGATGGTAGTATAAAGGAAAAAGAGCCATTTATTAATGGGATAAAAGAGGGAACTAATCTGAAATATTATGAGAATGGAACGATAAAAGAATCCAATGATTTTATTAATGGAAAATTGAATGGAGATTCAATTCAATATTATGAAAATGGACAGATGAAGGAGTCTATGGTCTTTAAAGAAGATAGAATGAATGGGGAATGGGTAAAATATTTTGAAGATGGTTCTATTAAATCTAGAGGATATTTTGAAGATGGAAAACTTAATGGAAAAAAGATAAATTACTATCCAAGTGGAAAAATTATGGAAATAATTTCTTTTAAGGATAATATTCTTCATGGGGAATATATCTCATATTATGAAAGTGGAGAGATTAAAATTAATGAGTATTTTAATAATGGTCTTTTAGAGGGAGAAGCTGTTTATTACTATGAGAATGGAGAAGTAAAAGCTCGGGAAGAGTATAAAAAACAGATAAAAAATGGGAAATATGTAAGATACTATGAAAATGGGATAATTAATGCTATTGGAAATTTTAAAGAGGGACAGATGAATGGAGATTGGAGTATGTTCTATGACAATGGAAAACTTTTAGGGACTGTTTCTTTTAAAAATGGAAAGGTAAAAAAATAGATAAGGAGGTGTTTTTACACCTCCTTAATCTTATAAATAAGCAATCATCAATTTAATAGTTTCTATTATTCCAGATATATGAGTTCTTTCATAGTGGTGAGAAGATTCTACACTTGGTCCAATACAACCACATTTGAAATCAAACCCTTGTAGTACTGCTGCACTAGCATCTGATCCATATCTGTTGTAAACATCAACTGTATAATTGATTTTATTTGTTTCAGCAGCTTCCATTAACCCTAATCTAACACTTAAATCATAAGGAGTTTTAAAATCTTTAGCAGCTATACTTACTTTTTTCTCATCTCCTAAAGCATCTTCTCCAACAAGTCCAATATCAAGAGCAATAAACTCATCCATATCATCAGGTATTATAGAAACTCCATGTCCAATCTCTTCATAATTAGAGATATAAACATATAGACCATTTCTTGGTTTTAAGTTATTATCTTTAAGATATTTAATATATCCTAAAGCTTGAGCAATACAAATTTTGTCATCAATAAATCTAGATTTAAAATACCCACTTTCAGTAATTACTGTACGTGGATCAAATGAAACAAAATCTCCCACTCTTACTCCTAATTGCTCTACATCCTCTTTGTTATAAATTTCTTCATCTAATCTGACTTCCATAGTAGAAGCATTTCTTGGAAGTTCTCTTGCTTCATCTCCATAGATATGAACAGAACTTTTAATGGGAACTATAGTTCCTTCAATAGCATCTCCGTCTAAAGTGTGTACTAAACAATTTTCTCCTTCCACACCACCCCAATTAACTCCACCAAGATTAATTAACTCTAACCTTCCGTTAGGTTTAATTTTTTTAACCATAGCTCCAAGAGTATCTACATGAGCAGAGATCATTTTTTTATAATTGTTATCCTCTCCTTCTATATAAGCTAAAATAGCTCCCTTTCTAGTTAAACTATAATTAACTCCTAATTGATCTAGCTCCAAACCTATTCTTTCAATAGCATCATCAGTAAATCCTACAGGACTAGGAATGTTTAAAAGTTCTAAAGCTATATCAATAACATATTCAACATCTAAATTAAACTCCATTTTCTCCTCCTAAATTAATTGTTTTCTATATATAAATCTTTTAAATTATGCATAGTAGTAGGATCATATTTAAATCCTTTTACTCTTTTATTAAGTCCAATATTTTCGTTTTTATAAAGAAGTAATCCAAAAGGAGCATCCTCTTGTAAAATCTCTTGCCCCTCATAGAAAAATGCTTTTCTCTCTTCAGGATTTGAAACTAGACGAGCTTTTTCAATTATTTCATCTAACTTCTTATTAGTGTAGAAAGCTCTATTTCCAGCACCACCATGAGAAGAACTGTGTAATAATGGGAAGAAAACAATATCAGCATCAGAAGTTCCAGATACCCAACCTCCTAAAAGAGCTTGATGCTCTCCTTGAGCAGTTTTTTGTAAATAAGTTCCCCATTCAAGTGTCTCAATAGTCATCTCTATTCCGATCTCTTTTAAATTAGCTTGGATAATTTGGGCTAATTGTAATCTTGTAGTATTGTCATTTACAAAAAGAGTAAATGAAGGATTTTCAATTCCAGATTTCTTTAAATACTCTTTAGCTTTTTCTAAGTTATAAGGATAACCAGCAACTGAATCAGAATGTCCAAATACATTAGGATTGATTATAGAATTAGCTGGCTTAGCTTTTCCCATAAAGATAGACTCAGACATACTTTCTTTATTTAAAGCATAGTTTACAGCTTTTCTAAAATCCTCATTGTTAAAAGGAGCTTTAGTATTGTTAAATGTTATATATTCAGTTGAAGTAGTTGGTTTAGAAATAAGTTGAAGCTCAGGGTTTTTTTCAATAATACCACTATCAATTGCATCCATGTTATAAGCAATGTCTACTTCTCCAGTTTCAAGTGCAGCTAATCTACTACTATTTTCTGTTATAGCTCTATATGTTAATGCATCTATTTTAGGTCTTCCTTCAAAATAATCATCAAAAGCTACAAGTTCAATTTTTTCTCCACTACCCCATTCAATAAATTTATATGGTCCTGTTCCCATTGGAGCAGTAGCAATTACATCCTTTTTTGCCAATGTGTCTTTTTCATTTAATATAGCAGTAAGAGGATGAGCTAATCCAAATAATAATGGAGATGAAGGTTTAGATAGTTTTAACTTTATAGTATAATCATCAACTATCTCAATTTTATCAATAGCTTCAATCATAACTTTACTAGCAGGTTTATCTAACATTCTGTTGATACTGAAAGCTACATCTTTAGCTGTCATTACATCACCATTATGAAATTTAACTCCTTGTTTTAACTTTATTAAAAGCTCAGTAGGAGTTAAGTATTCATAAGATTCTGCTAATTCAGGAACTATATTTCCATTTTCATCAATTTTTAATAAAGTGTTGAAAATTTGCTCTGTAATAGTAAGAGCAGGAATCTCATTATACATATTTGGATCTAAACTCTTAGGTTTAGAACCTTGAGATACTACTACACTGTTATTTACTTTTTCTTCTTTAGTTTCGCTTCCACAACCAGTTAAAAAAAGTGAAAGTCCTAGAAATATTAAACTAAATTTTTTCATAAAACACCCCTCCTAAAAAATCTTTATTTAAATATAATACTATTGAAAAATATTTTTTAAAAATATATATATTATATAGTTAAAGTAATTTTAATATATCTTTATGAAAATAAAAAATGTGGCTCATTAAAAGAGAACTTTTATGAATTCCACACTTATATAAACCTATAGAGTTTTTAAAATTTGAGCAAGTTGATCTGGGCAAGAAGTACCTTTGTTTCCACAAGAGATTCCCTCTAATTTTTTTATAACACTTTCTTTATCCATTCCAACAAGTAGATTTTGAAGTCCTTGAGTATTTCCGTCACATCCACCACAGAACTCAACCTCTTTTATGATTCCATTAGAATCAAGTTCTACCCCTATCTCTCTAGCACATATTCTTTGAGTTTTATAATGCTTCATCTTTCTCCTCCTTAAAGTATTGTTCCAAAATATTATACTAAAAAAAAATAAAAATTACAAGGGCATAAAATTATATAGTTATTAAAAAAAAAAAGATAAAATGTATAGAGAAAGTAATTAACTAGGGAGGTAAAATTTGATGAAAAAATTAGCAATTACAGTATTTGTTCTATTAACTTTAGCTGGATGTGGAAAAGAGATAGATATTTCACAAAAACAAGTGAGAAATGGAATAGTTTATACTGTAAATGAAGATAGGCCTTTTACAGGAAAGGTTATTGGAAAATATAGTAATGGTAAAGAGAAAATTATGGAAAATTTTAGAGATGGAAAGTTTGATGGAGAGCAAGTTTATTATTATGATAATGGGCAGATAAAGGAAAAAATTAATTATAAATTGGGAGAAGCTGTTGGAGTATACAATAGTTATCACAAAAATGGTGAGATAGCTTATACTGGAAATTTTAAAAATGGAAAAAAAGATGGAGAATGGAATAGATATACAGAAGATAAGAAATTAATATTAACTGAAGTATATGAAGATGGGGAATTAAAAAATGTAAAACAATTTTTAATAGATACAGATAAAATAAAAGGGAAGATTAATAGTTTATTTAATTAGAAATTAAGTATCAAATTTTCAAACACTGTTCAACAATAGAAATTGCAATACTAATAAATTAGTACTTTTTTTCTATTTTTAGAAAATAAAAAGTAATTTTCAAATAATAAAAATTTTTTTTAAATTACACTTGATTTTTTTTTAATTTAGGAGTATACTTCTCCTAACAGCTTAAGAAGCTTTAAAAAATTTGGAGAAGGAGGAAGAACTATGTTATTACTTAGCATAATAATATTTGTCATATGCATAATATCACTCATACACATAATTATGAGTCATTTTCATATACAAAAAATTATGTTAGGCAGATAGGATAGTTGAATCCACTATTATATATTTTTATAAAATATATTAGCTCATATTTTATAAATAATAGACAGCCTAACAGTGGCTGTTTTTTTTATAGTCAAAATTTTGTCCGTCATAAGAAGACTTAAATATTTTTTTATTGGTATTTAAATAGGCTGAAATAAATTTTATATACATTTAAAGGGGGAATTATAATGAAAAAAATTACACTTATGCTTTTAGGACTATCTTTCTTAATCACAGCATGTGGAGGAAGTGAAGAAGCTAAAACAGCTAAAGCTGAAGAAACAATTAAAATTGGGGGACTAGGACCTTTAACAGGACCTCTAGCTATCTATGGAGTTACTGCTACTAATGGTTCAAAACTTGCTTTTGAAGAAATTAATAAAAATGGTGGAATCTTAGGAAAACAAGTTGAGTTTGTTCTATTTGATGAAAAAGGAGACTCTACAGAAGCAGTTACAGCTTATAACAGATTAGTAGATGAAGGAATTGTAGCACTAGTAGGAGATATTACTTCAAAACCATCACTAGCTGTAGCTGAAATTGCTGCTCAAGATAATATGCCAATGATTACTCCTACAGGAACTCAATTTAATATTACAGAAGCAGGACCAAATGTGTTCCGTGTATGTTTTACTGACCCATATCAAGGGGTTATCTTAGCAAGTCTAGCTAAAAATAATTTAAATGCTAAAACAGTTGCTATTATGGTAAATAACTCAAGTGACTATTCAGATGGAGTTGCTGAAGCTTTTATTAAAGAGGCTGAGAGATTAGGACTACAAATTGTAGCTAAAGAGGGATATGCTGAAGGAGATAAAGATTTTAGAGCTCAACTTACTAAAATCGCTTCAACTAACCCAGATGTATTACTTGTTCCAGATTATTATGAGCAAGTTGCTCTAATCACTACACAAGCTAGAGAAGTTGGAGTAAATTCTACATTTGTTGGTCCAGATGGTTGGGATGGAGTAGCTAAAGCTCTTGATGCTTCTGCTTATGGGGCAGTAGAAAATAGTTACTTTACTAACCACTACTCAGTAGAGGATCAAAATGAAAAAGTTCAAAACTTCTTAAAAGCATATAGAGAGAAATATAACGACGAACCTTCAGCTTTCTCAGCACTTTCATATGATGCTGCTTACTTAGTAAAAGAAGCTATTGAAAAAGCAGGATCAACAGATAAAGATGCTGTAGTTAAAGCAATGAAAGAGAGTGATTTTGCTGGAGTAACTGGGCACTTAAGATTTGATGAGAAAAATAACCCAGTTAAAGCTGTAACTGTATTAAAAGTTGTAAATGGAAACTATACTTTTGATTCTGTAATTCAACCAGAATAAAATTTAATAATAATTTTAATTTAGAGATTTTGGAGTAGCTTTATACTTCGAGGAGCTACTCCAAAAAATCTTTTAAACTTTGGTTGTCCTTAATAATTTGTTAGAGAGATCAAAGGTAAAGCATTGAGAGGAGAGAGAAAGAAAATGGAATTTATTATGCAGATTATCAATGGATTACAAATTGGTAGTATCTATGCCTTAGTATCACTTGGGTATACGATGGTTTATGGAATAGCACAACTTATTAACTTTGCCCATGGAGATATTATTATGGTAGGGGCTTATGTTTCACTATTCAGTATTCCTGTTTTTACAAGAATGGGATTACCCGTGTGGCTTACAGTAGTACCAGCTATTGTTTTATGTGTGGTCTTAGGAATGTTAACTGAAAGAGTAGCTTATAGACCTCTTAGAAATTCACCTAGAATATCTAACTTAATCACAGCCATAGGAGTAAGCTTATTCCTAGAAAATCTTTTTATGAAACTGTTTACTCCTAATACGAGAGCCTTTCCTAAAGTTTTTACACAGGAGCCTCTTAGATTTGGAGATATCTATCTTAACTATGGAACAGTAGTTACTATAGTGTTAACTCTTGCTCTATCAGTAGGATTACAATATTTTATGAAGAAAACAAAATATGGAAAAGCTATGTTAGCTACAAGTGAAGATTATGGTGCAGCTAAACTTGTAGGAATCAATGTCAATAGTACGATTCAACTTACTTTTGCAATAGGAAGCGGACTAGCTGCTATTGCCTCTGTACTTTATGTATCTGCTTATCCACAAGTGCAACCACTTATGGGATCTATGCTTGGAATAAAAGCTTTTATTGCTGCTGTACTTGGAGGGATTGGAATACTTCCAGGAGCTGTAATAGGAGGATTTATTCTTGGAATAGTTGAAAGTTTAACAAGAGCTTACTTATCATCACAATTAGCAGATGCCTTTGTATTTGCAATTTTAATAATAGTACTTCTTGTTAAGCCGACAGGTTTATTAGGTAAAAATATAAGAGAAAAAGTATAGGAGGAAAGAAGATGAATCATACAAAGAGATGGAGTTATGCTTTGACTCTAATTTTAGTAGTAATTGGATACTTTTTATTAACTGGTCTTATTTCATCTGGAATGATCTCTAGATATCAGACTACTGTAATGATTTTTATATGTATAAATATTATCTTAGCTGTAAGTTTAAATATAACTGTTGGTTGTCTTGGACAGATAACAATTGGTCATGCTGGATTTATGTCAGTAGGAGCTTATGCCGCTGCTCTTTTTGCTAAAACAGGAATAGTAGAGGGATTACCTGGATATCTTATAGCTTTGGTTGTAGGAGGAATTATAGCGGGAATTGTTGGAATAATAATTGGAATACCAGCACTAAGATTAAATGGAGATTATCTTGCAATAATAACTCTTGCCTTTGGAGAGATTATTAGAGTTTTAGTTGAGTATTTTGATTTCACTGGAGGAGCTCAAGGTTTAAGAGGAATCCCACGTTTTAATAAATTTGGAATCATCTATATCATAATGGTAGCTTGTGTTATGATGATGTATTCATTGATGACTAGCCGTCATGGAAGAGCTATATTAGCTATAAGAGATGATGAAATAGCAAGTGGAGCTTCAGGAATTAATACTACTTACTATAAAACTTTCGCCTTTACAGTTTCAGCTATATTTGCTGGAGTGGCTGGAGGAATATATGCTCACAACTTAGGAATTTTAGGAGCTAGACAGTTTGATTTTAACTATTCTATCAATATTTTAGTTATGGTTGTTTTAGGAGGAATGGGAAGTTTTACAGGATCAATACTTTCAGCTATTGCTTTAACTGTATTACCTGAAGTTCTTAGAGAATTTTCAGATTATCGTATGATTGTTTACTCTTTATTACTAATATTAACTATGATATTCCGTCCAAGTGGATTATTAGGACGTAAAGAGTTCCAAATCTCTAAATTTGTTGAAAAATACATTACTAAGAAGGGGGCAGCAAAAAATGGCAAATAGAATTTTACATGCTAAAGATATAAATATTACTTTTGGTGCTCTTAGAGCTGTAAGTGATTTTAATTTAGAGTTAAGAGAAAAAGAATTGGTTGGACTTATAGGTCCAAATGGAGCTGGAAAGACAACTGTTTTCAATATATTAACTGGAGTTTACTCTGCTACTTCTGGAACTTATACATTTAATGGAGAGGTAGTTAAGAAAACTCCTACACATAAGCTTGTAAGAAAGGGACTTGCAAGAACTTTCCAAAATATAAGATTGTTTAAATATATGAGTGTTTTAGATAATGTTCTAGTTGCTAATAACTTTAATATGAAGTATGGAGTTTTAACAGGAACTTTCCGTTTACCAAAATTCTGGCTAGAGGAGAGAAAAGCTAAGAAAAAAGCTATGAAGCTTTTAAGAATTTTTGACTTAGATAAATATGCAGATGCTCCTGCAGGAAGTTTACCATATGGACAACAAAGAAAACTAGAGATAGCTAGAGCTATGGCAACAAATCCTAAAGTTTTATTATTAGATGAGCCAGCAGCTGGAATGAACCCTACAGAAACAGAAGAGCTTATGAAAACTATTAAATTAATAAGAGATAAATTTGGAATTGCTATACTATTGATTGAACATGACATGAAACTAGTTTTAGGTATCTGTGAAAGACTTATAGTATTAGATCATGGAACAATCATTGCTAGTGGAGATCCACAAAAAGTTGTAAATGACCCTGCTGTTGTTACTGCTTATTTAGGAAAAGATGATGATGAAATTGATGAAGAGGAAGCTAAAAATAAAGAGATTGCTTCTGTAAAATCTGAGATATTTAATGATGAGGAGGAAGAGTAATGGAAAGAGATATTATGCTTGAGGTAAAAGATTTACATGTATATTATGATAACATCCATGCCTTAAAGGGAATCTCTTTAAAGGTAGGAAAAGGAGAGGTTGTTTCTCTTATAGGTGCCAATGGTGCTGGAAAAACTACTACTCTTCAAACTATATCAGGACTTATTCAAGCTAGAGAGGGACAAGTGATATTTGAAGGAGAGGATATTACCAAAGTAGAGTGTCATAAAATATGTAAGATGGGAATAGCCCAAGTTCCAGAAGGAAGAAGAGTTTTTGCAAGATTACCAGTAAAGGACAACTTAAAATTAGGGGCTTTTACTGTAGATGATACCCCAGAAAATCTTGAAAAAGATAGAGCTAAATTCTATGAAGTTTTTCCTAGAATGGCTGAGAGAAAAAATCAGTTAGCTGGAACACTATCTGGTGGAGAACAACAGATGTTAGCTATGGGAAGGGCTTTAATGAGTAGACCTAAGCTTTTGATTTTAGATGAGCCTTCAATGGGATTATCACCACTATTTGTTAAGGAGATATTTTCTGTAATTAAAAGATTAAAGGAAGCAGGAACTACTATATTATTAGTAGAACAAAACGCTAAAATGGCTCTTTCTGTTGCTGATTATGCTTATGTAATAGAAACAGGAAAGATAACAATGGAAGGAAAAGCTCAGGATTTATTAAATGATGCTAATGTTAAAAAAGCTTACTTAGGAGCTTAATAAATTTGCTTTCTCACTACTTTCAATAGAGGGTGTTGTATATTTTTTACAGCACCCTCATTTTAATTCCCTTTTAAATTGTAAAATAAAATCTTTTTCCTCTTTACTCACCCTTGTAGATTCTCTTATTTTTTGAATAGCCTTATTATGAATCCAACTATCTAAACTGTTTTCTTTTAGATATTCTAATGTTTTTTCTCTAAATTTAATAAACATTATTGAGATCAACCAAGCTTGAGCCATCTTTACATAATACTCTTTACTAGCTATAGAGGAGCAAAGGGGAAAAATTTCATCTATATACTTTTCCTCTAAATAATAATCTAGTAGAGTTACCAATCCAAATCTGATCTTCCAAGGGTCATCTGAAGAGGTACACTCTTTTATAAATTCATAGTATCTCTCTTTTTCTTTATTTAAAAATTTTAAGTTACCTACAACGATATCACAGGTAGCCCAGTTATCAATCTCAGCTATAAAACTATCTATATACCCCTTTCTAACTTCATAATCAACCTTGATAAAACCTAGAACCAATCCTTTGATTACTCCCTCTTCATAATAGGTATTTTGAGAATAGTTTATAAAATCTTTCCATTCCCCTTTAGAAATCTCCTTAGCAATCTCTTTCAGTTTAGGAGTTCTTATCCCTATTAAGTTCTTTTCTACTCCTAATAGCTTAGAATGGAAGTTTTTATATTCAATATCCTCTAAAGAGATTAGATAGTTTATAAACTCTTGGTAGCTCTCTTTATTCCAAATACTATTCTTTAAATCCATATTCTATTCCTTCCTTTTTATTCATAAGTTAAATAATGAAAAATGAGCATATTTCATCAAAAAAATATATATTATCTAAAAAATGTCAACTTTTAAAGTTTTTTAAATAAAATAACACTTGTTAGAAACCTTTTAAATAAAGAGTTTTAACCCCTATCTTAAAAAGCTTTTTATAAGCTCATAGCCTATATTTTTTAGACATATATTCAGTCAAAAGAAATAAAAGACACCCCTTAAAACTTATTTTAAGAGGTTATCTTTTTTAATTGAAAATATAAAATGTGGCATATCCATATTAATAATCAATTTTACTTAAAATATATTTCTTATGTAAGCCAGTATTTAGTATAAGAGTATTTTCTTCTACAGTTATTTCCCTTTTTAAAGAACTTCCACTCTCTACCTTTAATGAGTAATATTTTCTTTCCTTCTTATTAATCTCCCTTTCCTCATCATAGGTCATATCAGCTTCAAAGTTTTTTTCAGGAATATTTAAAAACTCTCTAAGAAAGATCAAATTACTAGGATATTCCTTATATTGAAGAAGAGAATTAATAAACTCTCTTCCAATCTCCTCAAAATTTTCATCTTCTATATAGATGAAAGCATCTGTCCTTTTGGTATATGGAATTGCTAATTTATTAATAAATCCTAAAGTTATATGAGCATCAGCTCCAATTAATTTTAAAAGTTTTATTATGTTATCATCAGATTTACCACCTAAAGTAGTGAGAATAATTTCAGGAATAATAAATTTAATTTGATGATAATGATGCAAAATATTTTCTTTAGTTTTTTCATTTACAACTAAAACCCCAGCTTTATTTTGAAAATATATCCAAGGAGATTTTTTATCATAGAGATTTACCGAATAATCAAATTCCTTTCTATATTCTAATAAAAAAGAGTTTATATCCTTGAACTCTTTATGTTCAAAATATAGTGTCAATTTAAAATAATCAAAGTTCTCTATATTTTTTGGAGTGATAACCCCTCTAACTAACATATCATTAGCTATGTACTCTTTTTGAGAAAGGATCACCACATTTTTCATATACTCATCTTTAAGAGTATTGAAAAAATATTTTTTACTATTTTCTAAAAGAGAGAGATTTTTACTCATATTTGAAGAGAAGTAGAGAAAAATCAAATACTCTACTTCACTATCTATTAAAATATTTTGTATTTCCTTGTTAAAGTTTTCAAAGGTTAAAAGAGCTATCTTTTTTCTTTTCATATTTTTCGTCCTTCTATAAATAAATGTAATATTGCTCTTTTATTTTAACATTTTTTCTTTAAAATTAAAACTTTATTTTTTTAAAGAGTAGATTTTTACTAAATTACAATCTCCTTTTATAGTTACATAATTTTGATTTTCTTTTAAATTAACTAAGCTAGTTAAAACTTTCTCTCCATTGTTAATATAAATTTCAACTACATTTTTATCTCTAATTATTCTAAAATTAGTTTTTCTCTCTGGAGAATAGTTTATTTTTCTTGAAGTTCCAAAGATTTCAAGAGCTTTAAATCCGTTAACAGCCTCACTTCTGTCGAATAAAATAACTCCTTCATTTTTATTAGAGGATAATTTTAATCCCTTTCCTTCAATATCTCCTAAGGTTATTTCAAAATCCTCATCACAATTAACCTGAAACTCTATATCATAAATTTCTTTTGTTACTTCAATTTTTAAATTATCATTCTCTTTTTCATAGATTCTTAAATCTTCTCTGTATTTATCCAATTCTTCTACTGGATACATAAATAATTTCCCATCTATTATTTTTAATTCACGAGGAAGAGTCATCATTCCTGTCCACTCTTCTCCAGGGAATGGATGATGATTTACAAGCCAAGATATCATTATTCTTCTTCCTTTATCATCTTTAAAAGTTTGAGGGGCATAAAGCTCAAATCCATTATCTAAAACTTGAAACTTCTCATGGGTAAATTTTCCAGTTTCATAGTCAAAATCTCCCATATAATATCCAGCAAGATGTTCCTGTCCCTCTGTTCCAATTCCTTGTGGACTAAATACTAGTATAGATTTACCATTTAATTCAAACATATCTGGACATTCCCACATAAACCCCATATTTTCTTCATATATCTCATTTCTAAATTTCCAATTTTTAAAATCTTCACTTTCATAAAATAGTATTCTTCCTTTATTATCCTTCTTTCCTCCTAGAACCATATAGTATTTTCCATCTCTCTCCCATATCTTAGGATCTCTAAAATGTGCTGTACAATATCCAGAAGGAGCTGTAATTTTAGGTTCAGATAATTTTTCAAAGTTAATTCCATCACTTGATTTAGCAAAAATTTGTGTAGATATTAGATCATTCTCACCTACTGTTACAGTATTTCCATACTCATTTGTTTTTTTGGTAGTCATAATTACCCCAGTGTAAGCAAGATATAACTCTCCATCTTTAACAAATCCACTTCCTGAGAAACAACCATCAATATCTTCAGGGATATCAGGAGAGATTGCATAAACTTGATGTTCCCAATTAAATAGATCATCACTTGTAGCATGCCCCCAAGTCATATTTCCCCAATATAGATTTTCAGGGTTATGTTGATAAAATAGATGATATTTCCCATTGAAATAGCTTAATCCATTAGGATCATTCATCCAATTTTTTTTAGGTGTAAAGTGAAATAGTGGTCTTTTATTCATAATACATGAGCTCCTTTTTATTATTTTAACTAAAAAAGGGTGATAAATTAAAAATTTAATCTATAACCCTTTTTATATTAAGAGAATTGAGTATTTTTACATGACAAATTAATTTTTATTTTGCTTTTAAAATATAGATAGTTGAGTCAAAATCGTGAGATGTTCTTCCACCATCAAGCACTTGTCCAGATGCAGGATCAGTAGTTAGAAGTCCTAAATTCATAAGTTCATCTCCATAACAATTTTGAGAAGCAACCTCTTTAGGATTGATAAAGTTTGCAATTTTATAATTGAAATCAGGATTTAATCCTTGAAGTTGAACTCTTCTATATGCACAGTTAACATCGCTTAATATTTTATAGTAACCAACTAAAGCAGTTTTTTGATCTTTAGAAACAACCATCCAAGATACAATATTACTTGTAAATGGGCTAAGTAGACGATAGAAAGTTCCAAATTGGAAAACTTCTCTATACTCTTTAAAGAACTCTACTTGTTCACGTACTTTTTTATGTTCCTCTTCACTTAGTTTAGTCATATCAAGTTCATATCCAAAAGCTCCAAAGAAAGCTACATTAGCACGAGTCTCAATAGGAGTTATACGTTGTACTTGATGGTTAGGTGTAACAGAAACATGTGCTCCCATAGATGAAACAGGGTAAACCATAGATGTACCATATTGAATTTTTAATCTTTCAATAGCATCTGTGTCATCACTTGTCCAACATTGAGGAGCATAGTAAAGCATAGCAGCATCAAATCTTGCCCCACCACTTGAACATGATTCAAATAATATATGAGGGAACTCTGTAGTTAATCTATCGTATAGATCATATACTCCTAAGACATATCTATGGAAAACTTCTCCCTGTCTTTCTGGAGGAAGAGCTACAGAATAACATTCAGTTAAACAACGGTTCATATCCCATTTAATATATGAAATTTTAGAGTTTCTAATAACTTCGGCCATCATATTATAAATATAATCAACAACCTCTTTTCTAGAATAGTCTAAAACAAATTGATTTCTTCCATGTGATTGATGACGTCCAGGAACATGTAAGATCCAATCTGGGTATTTACGGAAAAGATCACTATTTTTATTTACCATTTCAGGTTCAAACCATAGTCCAAACTTCATTCCAAGTTCCTCTATTCTGTGAGATAATCCCTCTACTCCCTCTTGAAGTTTATCTCTATTAGAGAACCAATCTCCTAATCCTTGATGGTCATCATTTCTAGTTCCAAACCAACCATCATCTAATACAAATAGCTCTATTCCATCTGCTTTTGCTGCTTTAGCAATATTTAAAATTTTCTCATCATCAAAATCGAAATATGTTCCTTCCCAGTTATTAACTAAGATAGGTCTAACTTTATCTCTCCACTCTCCCCTTGCAAGTCTTTTTCCAAAAAGATTATGGAAAGTTTGGCTCATTGTATTTAATCCAGAGTCTGAATAAACTATTATAGCTTCAGGAGTTTGAAACTCCTCTTTAGAGTCAAGATGCCAAGTAAATCCAAAAGGGTTTATTCCCATAGAAACACGAGAAACATCATAAGTATCTACTTCTATTTGAGCTAAGAAGTTTCCACTATATACTAGAGAAAATCCAATAGCTTCTCCTAAAGTTTCAGTAGTTTCAGGACGTTTTAGAGCAATGAAAGGGTTTTGATTATTACTTGATATTCCCTTTGTACTACTAATAGCTTGTATTCCCATTTCTAACTTACGAGTTTTAATATAACGTTCTCTCGACCAAGCACCTGAAAGGTGTATCCATTCATAATTATAGTCAGGTAGATCTAAACTTAAACTAAGAGCTCTTGTTAAGTCTACTGCCTTTTCTCCTTTGTTTTCAAATCTAGCATTTCTAGCGATAGCATCATAGTTTTCAAAGATAGTATAAGAAAGAGTAAGTTCAACCTCAGTTAATCTATCTTTTAAAAGTACTTCTAAAGTCATAGCTTCATTATCTGACTCTACATAAGTTGCAGGCAATCCCTTTAAAGCTTTTTTTCCTTTAAATATGTTATGAGATAGATATTCAAATTCTGTTATTGTACTTCCGTTCTCTTGCTTTATTTCAAAAGCTGGATATCTATAATCAGTAGTTCCATAACAAGGATACTCTTGCTTTATATGTTCCAATGAAAAAGAGTAATCTTTTTCATACATATATTGTGTCATAGGACGATTTTTAGCCTCTATAAGATGTCCAAAATCATCTCTATGTCTTATTTTCTTTCCAAAATATAACTGTCCAAGTTGTCCATTTCTTAAAACTTTGATAATATAACTAATATTTTTATTAGTTATATGGAACTCTTTAGTTTTTTCGTTAAAAATGATGTTCATAGGTGTTCTCCTTTATAAAAATTAATTGTTTAATTTATAACTATATCTCCAGCAATAATTTTTTCTTCATTTTCAGCTTCATCTTTTACATTTATTTTAGCAACTTGTTCTCTAACTTCATAAAGAACCTTTCCTTTTAATTTATATCCTTTTAGATAGATAAATAAACTAATCAGAATAAAAATTATAGATGGAATAAATACTAATAAACGTAATCCTGTAATTGTAAGTTCAGATTGTTGTGGTAATGTTGGATCATATTTTAAGAAAGTAAGTGCTAATCCTGTCATTAATCCACAAACAGCTCCAGAAGTTTTTACTAGGAAAGTTTGTGCAGAACAGATTATACTCTCATTTCTCATTCCAAATTTTAATTGGTTATAATCAATTACATCAGCAACTAGAACAGTGATAGTTCCAATGATTAATCCAGCTCCAACCTTCATCATTATAGTAGCAGTAGCTAATAGAACAGCACTTGCTGGCATAAATAGAGCTGAGAAACCTAAGATAGATAATCCTAAAACAGGAACTAAACAAGCTATCTTATAAGTTGTGTCACGTCCAAATTTCTTAGCAATAAATGGGAATAATAGAAGTCCTCCCATCTCAGCTAATTGACAAGCACTATATATAGAGAAAAGATTTTGATTTCCAGCAACATATTTTAAATAGTAGATCATAAAGCTTCCATATCCCCCATTAAATAGATGGTAAGCAAGCATCAACCCAATATAAGATTTTAAATGCTCATTTTGAGTTAAAATTGTCCACATATGTTTTAAGTTTATCTTTTCATTAGATGAAGATGAATTAGTTTCTTTAACATTAAAAACTGTTATAGCCATAAAAGAAACATAGATAGTAGCAATTAGAAGTGCTCCAGCTGTATATCCAAACTCTGCGTTTTTGTTAAAACCAAAGATATTGTTGAAGAAGTAAATTAAATGGAAACTAATAATTCCCATAATTAAATATGAAGAGCTAGCAAAAATTCTCGGGATAACTCCTATTTGTTCACGTTCATGAGGATCATCAGTAAGATTTGGTAACCAAGCCCAGTATGGGATATCTAACATAGTATAAGTCATACCATATAGAATATATATTATACTAATATAAACATACAACATTTTTCCTTCAAGCCCAAAAGTATAAAACATTCCAACAAAAGTAATAGCATTAAGAAGTGTACCTATTGTTATCCAAGTACGAAATTTACCAAACTTATTATGTGTATTATCAACGATCATTCCCATTACTGGGTCATTGATAGCATCCCATATTCTAGCTACAAAGAATAATGAACCTACAAATGCAGGGGTTATATAAAGTACATCAGTAAAATAGATCATTAAAAATACATTGACATATGCCAAAATAATATCTTTTCCAAAAGCTCCTATACCAAAAGAATATTTCTCTCTAAATGATAAAGCCATAAAATAAACCTCCAAGAATAAAAATTAACAATTTCAGTTTGTTAAGATAGATTTGTGCACGTATATCTCTTAAATCAATTATAAAATGGAGAATAAAAAAATAAAATATAAATTTGTTTGATAAAACAGTTAAAATGTTGTTTAAGTAAAAAAATAAAGACTGTAAAAACATTAAATGTTTCAAAATAAAACGATAAACGAAAAAAAAACATAACTTGAAAATATATAATTAATATGCTATTCTTAAAT
>DXSD01000040.1 GCA_019410665.1 Fusobacterium sp. | reverse complement strand
GAGACAGCTCATAGCCCACTCCTAAAAATTAAGTGTTTAAACACATATAATTTATATCACAGAAAAAATTTTTTTGCAAGAGGTTATTGACAAAAAAAATAAAAAATATTAAAATACTTCGTGAGCAAACTTTTAAAATAGTATATTAGGAGTAGAGATGAGAAGAGAGAGAAATGAGGATATAGGTTTTTTTATCAAAAAAATTAGTAATCATATAGAAAGAGAGATGTATAATCAATATAAAAATTATGGTGTCAAGGAATACTCTTTGATGAATATTATGCTAATAGATTATTTGACAAGCTTTGATGAAGAGAGAGATATTTTTCAAAAAGATATAGAGGAGGAATTTTATATAAATAAAGCAACAGCTTCTAAAATGCTCTCACTTATGGAAGAGAAGGAGCTGATAAAAAGAGTTTCCTTAGAAAGTGATGCTAGATTAAAAAAAATAATAGTTCTTCCTAAGGGAAATGAATTAAAATTACTAGGAAAAGAGATTATAGGAAATTTAGAAAGTAAATTACAGAAGAATCTTACTCAAGAGCAACTCAGTATTTTTAAAGATACTTGTAAAATAATAATAAAAAATATGAGTTAATCATATTTTTAAAAGAATAGTTTGCTAACATACTAATATTAGGAGGAGAAAATGGAAAAAAATAAAAATTTATTTGAAAAGGTAGCAGTAAAAAAAGCTGTTATGGAAATGGCTATACCTACAATAATTACATCATTAATAGTTGTTATTTATAATATGGCAGATACATTCTTTGTAGGGCAAACCCAAGATCCACTTCAAGTGGCAGCTGTATCTTTAACCAATCCACTTTTTGTAATGTATTTAGCTATTTCTCAACTTATTGGAATAGGAGGAAGTACATTAATATCAATATTTTTAGGGAAAAATAAGAGAAAATTTGCAAAACAGTGTTCTGCTTTTTCTTGTTATTCATCTTTAGGAATGGGAGTTATTTTTGGAGTTATAATTATTATCTTTATGGATGATATTTTAAAAATATTAGGAGCTACTCCAGAAACTTATAGATATTCTAAAGATTATCTTTTCTACGTAGCTTTAGGAGGACCATTTATACTTTTTTCCAATGCTTTTGGTCATACAGTTCGTGGAGAGGGAGCTGCTAAAGCTTCAATGATAGGTGGAATGATAGGAACTATTGTAAATATTGTCCTTGATCCGATTTTTATATTGACTTTAAATATGGGAACAGCAGGAGCAGCAATAGCTACAGTTATAGGAAATATTGCTGGAACTATTTATTATGTTTATTACTTTATCTATAGAAGTCCTCTTTTGACTATTTCTCCAAAATATTTTACATTAAGTGGAGAAGTTGCTGGAAGTTTAATAAAATTAGGAGTTCCAGCAGGTATAAATTCTGGACTTATGAGTATATCTACAGTATTTTTAAATAATGTTTTACTTATTTATGGGAATGGAGCTGTAGCAGCTATGGGAATAGTTACTAAAATTTATCTTTTGATAGCTCTAATTCATATGGGAATTGCCAATGGAATACAGCCACTTTTAGGGTATTGTTATGGAGCTAAATTAAAACAGAGATTTATAGATATAATGAAATTTAGTACACTATTTTCAGTTAGTGTAGGAGTTATACTTACAATTATATACATAGGATTTAGTAAAGAGATTATAGAACTATTTATTCAAGATAGAGAGGTAATTGAGTATGGAGCTGAGATGTTAGTAGCAACCTCTTTAGCAGGGCCTATTTTAGGAGTTATGTTCTTAGCTATTAATGGGATGCAAGCACTTAATAATCCTTTCCCAGCTACAATGTTATCATTAGCAAGACAGGGATTACTTTTTATTCCACTACTATTTGTTATGAATTCAATTTTAGGATTAACTGGAGTCAATTTTACTCAAACATTAGCTGATTACATCTCAATTGTAATAGGAGTTACTCTATTTTGGAGATCTTTAAAAAGGTGGTTAGCACAATAAAATGGAGAGGCATTACAAATTTTTTATTGTAATAGCCTCTATTTTAATTTTAAAAATCTTGCAAAATATGATATAATAAACGATGGAATAGAAAAAATTCCACTTTAAAGAAAAAATTTAGGAGGTAATTATTATGAGAATGTTTCGGCAGCGTGTAGAAAAAATATTGAAAGGAGAGAGTAGATTTAGAGTAAAAAAACGAAATAGTAAAGGACGGTAAAAATTTATGAATAAAAAAACATTATCTTTAACAATATCAGCAATGGGAATAGGATTAAATATAGTATTGGCAGTATTAGCTAAAACTTTTGCTATTCCATTTTTATTTTTTGATACAATTGGAACAATTTTAGCTGGGGCACTTTTAGGACCATTTTTTGGAGGAGTAACAGGACTTATTACCAATGTTATAACTTCAGTTGTAAATAATCCTGTGGAGTTACCTTATGCAATTGTAAATATGGTAATTGGTATATTTGTTGGACTTGTAGCTAGAAAATATGCTTTTACAGTAAAAACAGCAATAGTAACAGGGCTTATTTTAGCTGTACTTGCTCCACTTATTGGAACTCCTATTACTGTATATCTATTTGGGGGACTTGCTGGAGGAACTTTAGATATTTTTGTAGGTTGGCTAGCTAAAAGTGGACAGAAGATATTTACAGCAGCTTTTATTCCAAGAGTTTTATCAAATGTTATAGATAAGAGTGTTTCATGTGTTATAGTTGCCTTGATCATTCAAAAATTACCTCATAACATAAAAAGAGAGTTGAAGGCAAATGAATAGAGGGAGAAGGATTTTAATCCTCTCTCACTGTATTTTAAATCAAAATTCAGTAGTTTTACCCTATGGAAGAGAGATGAAGGATTTTCAAGAGTTAATAAATTACTGTATGACAAATAATATAGGGCTTATCCAACTTCCTTGTCCAGAGCTTAAGCAATTGGGGCTTAGAAGATGGGGGCATTTAAAGACACAACTTGATTATCCAGGGTATAGAAAGTTGTGTTATGAACTTTTAATACCAATAATAGAGGATATAGAAGGATATTTAGAAAATAATTATCAAATAATGGGAGTTTGTGGAATAAAGGGAAGTCCAACTTGTGGAGTAAGTGAAACTTGTGTAGGAGATTGGCAAGGAGAGGTTAGCACTTATGAAAGTATTGAGGCTGCTCAAGCAAAGGTGAAGATGTCAGAGGAAAAAGGAGTCCTTATGGAGATCTTTTCAAAAGTATTAGAGGAGAAAAATATTCAATTAGACTTTTTTGATTTTGATAATTGGAGGGAAAATATTGATAGAGATTAAAAATATCTCCTTTTCTTATTATGAGAAAGAGATATTTAAAAATTTTTCTCTAAAATTTGAAAAGGGAAAATTCTATATACTTTTAGGAAAAAATGGTTCAGGAAAATCGACTTTAGTAAAACTTCTATTGGGTATAGAAAAGATAAAAAGTGGAGAGATATTAGTAGAAGGGAAGAGTTTAGTTGAGAATCTCTATGAAGTGAGAAAGAATATAGGTATGGTTTTTCAAAATCCTGATGAACAGATAATATCTGAAAGAATAGATGAGGAACTAGCTTTTTCTATGGAAAACTATGGATATAGTTCCAGAGAGATGAGAAAGAAGATAGATACCACTTTAAAGGAGATCAATCTTTGGGAGAAAAGAGATTTGAGAGTATCTCAACTTTCTGGAGGAGAAAAACAGAGATTATCTATAGGATCAGCATTAGTATTGGAGCCTAAAGTTCTAATATTAGATGAAGGGACTGCAATGCTAGATGAGAAAAATAGAGAGAATATATTAAACCTTCTAAAAAAATTAAGAGAAAAAGGAGTTACTATAATACTGATAAGTCATCACTTAAATGAGTTGAAATATGCAGATGAGGTAGTCTATTTAGAAAAGGGACAGCTAATCTGGCAAGGTGAGAGTGAAAAATTTATTAGAGAGATAGTAACTGGAAAATTGGGAAATACTTTAGAACTTCCACCAAATTTCTATATTGCAAAGGAGATATATAGAAAAAAAGGAATAGATATTACTAAAAACCTTTTCAATGATGAGGAGGTGGCAGAGTATCTATGGCAATTGAGCTTAAAAATATAGGTTCTGGATATACAGATGAGTATTTAAAGGGGATAAGTTTAAAATTAGAGAAAGGGGATTGGACTTTTCTTATTGGAGAAACAGGAAGTGGGAAATCAACACTTTTACAAACTTTAGCTTATCTGACTAAGATATTTAGAGGAGAGATATTTTTCAATGAAAAAACTCTGGAAAAGAGAGAGAATTTGAGAGAGTTTAGAGATAGGGTAGGAGTTATGTTTCAATACACAGAGAAACAGTTTTTTTGTAATAGTGTAAAAGAGGAGATAACTTATATTCTAAAAAGAAAAAAACTATCTGAAGATATTATAGAAAAAAGATTAGAAAAGGTTTTAGAGCTACTAAGTTTTCCTAGAGAGATTTTGGAGAACTCACCTTTTGAAATAAGTGGAGGGCAAAAAAGATTTACTGCTTTAGCTTCAATTTTAATAGCTGAGCCTGAAATCTTGCTTTTAGATGAACCAACTGCTGGATTGGATATTGAAAATAAGAGAGTTTTTTACTCTGTATTGGAAAAATTAAAAAAAGATGGAGTGATGATAGTTCAAAGCTCACATACCTTAGAAGATGTTTTAAAATATGGAGATAGGGTAATAAAATTAAAAGATGGAAAAATAGTTAGAGATGGAGAACCTAAAGAGATTCTTTTAGAAGAGCAAAGTGAAGCTATTACTATCTTTAAAATTTTAGCTGAAAAAGGAATGGATTTAACTCATATAAAATCTGTAGAGGAGCTGTGTGAGGTGATGTTAGGTGAATAAATATGATCCGAGAACACTATTTTTAACAACCCTTATTTATATAGTTCTTTTGGCTATGATGAGAAGGTATTTAGATATTCTTTTGATATCTCCATTTTTAGTGGGGCATATACTACTTTTTTCCATAAAAAAAGAGAACTTAAAGAGAGTTTTTAAGTACTCACTTACACTTTTTCTTTCAATTATATTTATCAATTATTTCCTAATTGGAAGAGATTTAGAATATATTGTAGTAGGAGTCTTTAGATTTTTAGGAATAATATTTATAGCTGTTACCTTAGTGTCTTCAATAGATATTGATGAGATTGGCTTTGTAATGGAGAGCTTTCTATCTCCACTAAAAATATTTAAGATTCCTGTTGATTCAATAGCTGTAATAACAGCATTAGGATTAAAATTTATTCCTGTATTGCAAGAGGAAGGGCAGAGAATATATATAGCTCAAAAAGCTAGAGGATTAGATTTTCAGTTGATGTCTTTTAGTGAAAGGATAAAAAGTATATTTAATCTATTTTTTCCTGTAGTTGTATCTGGAATACAAAAAGCTTTTCATATAGCTACTGCTATGGAAGTTAGAGGATATGGAAATGGAGTGAAAAGAACAAGATTAAAGGAGTATAAGCTTTTAAAAAGAGATTACATGTATATTAGTTTTGTCTTAATTATATTCGTTATAAGAGTATTTTTTAAATTTATATAGATTTTAAAATTATTAATTAGGGGGAAAAATGATAAAAAAGATAGCCATTTTATTAATAAGTATGATGTTTTTATTGGTTGGTTGTGGAGAGAAGAACGAAGTTAAAAAAGTAAAAGAGGAACTTATAATAGCACAAGATGGAGAAGCTAAATCATTGGATATTCACCAAGGAAATGATGGATTTTCTTTAAGAGCTAATAGACTTATTTATTCAAGATTAGTTGAGTCTGATGAAAATATGCAAATCCACCCAGGACTTGCTGAATCTTGGGAACAAATTGATGATAAGACTATGCAATTTCATTTAAGAAAGGGAGTAAAATTCCATAATGGATATGACTTTACTGCTGAAGATGTTAAGTTCTCTTTTGAAAGAATGATGAATTCACCAAGAATTGCCTTTGTATTACCACCAATTGAGAAAATCGAAGTAGTTGATGATTATACAGTTAATCTTGTGACAAAAACACCTTTTGGTCCATTATTAGCTCACCTATCACATCCAGCTTTAGGAATTGTAAGTAAAAAACTTTTAACTGAAAATCCTGAAGTTTTAAAAGAGACTCCAATTGGAACAGGAAGCTATAAGTTTAAAGAATGGATCTATGGAGATAAGATAGTTTTAGAGAAAAATGAAGATTTCTATGATAAAAATGAAAAAGGATTAAAATATATAGTTTTCAAAAACGTAGTAGAAGCATCAAATAGAGCTATTGGATTGGAAACTGGTGAGATTGATATAGCAATAGCTATAAGTTCAGTTGATGAAGAAAATATAAAAAATAATCCTAAGTTACAACTTTTAACTAAACCATCAATATCTTACTCATATATAGGAATGAATGTGGAAAAATCACCATTAAATGATGTAAGAGTAAGAAAAGCAATAAACTATGCTATCGATAAACAAGCTATTGTAGATGTTATCTTAAATGGTAATGGAAAAGTTGCAACTTCTCCAATAGCTCCAGGAGTTTTTGGATTTACTGATAAAACAAAAAATTATGAATATAATGTAGAAAAAGCAAAAGAACTTATGAAAGAAGCTGGATTTGAAAATGGATTTACAACTAGTATTTTAGTATTTAGTGGAGAAGCTAATACTCAAACAGCTGAGATTGTTCAAGCTTATTTAAGAGAGATAGGAATTGATTTAAAAATAGAGATAGTTGAAACAAGTGCTTATTGGGATATAACAGAAAAAGGAAGACACAATATGTTCTTAGGTTCATGGGGAGTAGTAACAGGAGATGCTGATTATGGATTGTATGCTATGTATCACTCTTCTGCTAAAGGAGGAGCTGGAAACAGAGATTTCTATGAGAATAAAAAGGTTGATGAGTTATTAGATAGAGCTAAAGAAGAGATCAATCCAGAAAATAGAAAAAAATTATATGAAGAGGCACAAATTTTAATAGTTGATGATGCTCCAGATGTAATGTTATACAATAGAAACCTATCTGTTGGAGCTCAAAAATATATTAAAGGCTTAGGAGTACACCCAGTTACTCTTCATAACTTTGCAACTGTTTACATTGATGAGGAATAGATATTAGGAGGAACATTGAAAGTAGATTTACATTTACATGATAGTAAGTATTCAAATGATAGTCATGTTTCAATAGCTGAAATAGTCGAAGAAGCTAAAAGAAAGGGACTAGATGGAATAGCTTTGACTAACCACGAAAGCATTGAAGTAAAAGAAGAGATTGATGAATTGGTAAAAAAATATAATTTTCCAATTTTTCCAGGTGTTGAGTATTTAACAAAAGATGGAGATATAGTAGCATTTGGAATAGATAAATTACCTGAAGAGCAGATGACAGCTCAAGAGTTTATAGACTATGTAAATAAACAAGGAGGAACTTGTACAGCAGCACATCCATTCAGAACTAATAATAGAGGATTAAAAGAGAAATTAAATGTTGTTAAGGGACTTACAGCAATAGAAGGGTATAATGGAAGCACGCAGGATATACACAATGATATGGCAGCTCAAATTGGTAAAAAATTAGGGATACAGGTGATAGGTTCTAGTGATGCTCACATTCAAAGTAAGGTTGGAGTATTTGCTACATTATTGCCATATCCAGTAAAAAATGTAAAAGAGTTAATTGAAGCTTTAAAAACTAATAGATGTAAACCATTAGTTTATAAAGATGGAAAATATGAGGTAATTGAATATTAATATTTGATATAATTTTAGGAGGAGAAAGATGAAAAAAATTTTATTAGCAATGCTTTTTGGAGCAATGACTTTAACTTCATTTGCAGAAGGGAAATTAAAAGTAGTAGCAGCTTATGGTGGAAAGGAAAAGATATTCCAACAATTTAGTAAAGATACAGGAATAGAGGTAGACTTCATAGATATGTCATCTGGAGAGGTACTATCTAAGTTACAAGCTGAAAAAGGAAAACCATCAGCAGATGTTTGGTTTGGTGGAGGACTAGATAGTTTTATAAGTGCAAAGAATAAAGGACTTTTAGAGAAATATGTATCTCCTGAAATGGAAGAGGTGCCATTAAAATATAGAGATAAAGATGGATATTGGTCAGGAGTTTCTCTAGTTTTAGTAGGATTTATGGTAAATAATGAGATATTAGAAGATAGAGGGTTAGAAGTACCAAAAACTTGGGCAGATTTAGCAAAAGAGGAATATAGAGATGAGGTTATTATGGCTAATCCAGCTATATCTGGAACTAACTATGCTATGGTAAGCAACCTTATCCAAGAGATGGGAGAGGAGAAAGCTTGGGCATATTTTGAAGAGTTAAATAAAAATGTTCCTTTCTTAGCTAAAAGAGGAGGAGAGCCACCTATGAAAGTGGTAACAGGAGAGTTTGGTGTAGCTGTAATCCCAATGTCTGGAGAGTTTATCCTATTAGAAGAAAAATATCCAGTAACTACTTATTATCCAGAGGATATGATTCCTTGGGTTCCAGCTGGAATGGCAATATTTAAAAATGCTGAAAACCTAGACTCAGCTAAGAAATTTGTTGACTGGGCTCTATCTGAAAAAGGTCAAACAGTTATAAGAGATGAAGATCCAAGAGCAATGGTAAGAGATGGAATAGCCACTCCAGATGTAGTTAAAAAAATAGATATGGACAAACTTATTAATATAGATATAGATGTATTGGGAAATGATAGGGAAAAGGTTTTAAATGAATGGAATAAGAGATTTGGAAATAAAGCGAAATAATCTTATTTATCATGGAATTTTACTTTGTATAGTAGTTGGGGTAGTAGTTTTTTCTTTCTACCCCATTTATAAAATACTAGAAGTAAGTTTTTATGATGAAAGTAGATTAACATTGAAATATTATAAGGGAATTTTTAGAGATAACTATCCTTTATTAAAAAATACTTTGATAACTTCTACAACTTCGGCACTCCTATCTACTGTATTTGGTGGAATGATAGCTTTTTATATGATATTTTCTAAAGAGAGAGTGAGAAAGTTTTTTCACTATATTTTAATGTTGACAATGATATCTCCGCCTTTTATTTTTGGTATCTCCTATATAACTCTTTTTGGGAGAAGAGGACTTATAACTTACAGACTTTTAGGATTACATACAAACCCCTATGGATTAAAGGGAATAATACTATTACAACTGATAGGAGAGCTTTCCTTTGCAACTTTTATGCTATATGAACTATTTAAAGGCTTAGATTATAACCTTATAGCTGTGTCAAGATCATTGGGAGCTAATATGTTGGAGAGTATAAAAAGAGTATTGCTTCCTATTTCAGTTCCAGCACTTTTAGGAACATTTTTTATTCTGTTTACAAAAAATTTAGCTGATTTTGGAAGTGCTGTAATTATAGGTGGGAGATATAGTACATTAGCAACAGAAGCATATCTTACAGTGATAGGAGAGGGAAATATGCCAAAGGGATCTGCTATGACTTTACTTTTAATTTTTCCAGCTCTTTTATCCTATGTGCTATATAGATTATTTTTATCTAAGAAGAAAAATGAGTATAATCAAAATAAAGGAAATGTTTTAAGAAGAGTGGAGTTTTCTCTTCCTATATATTTAAAATTAGTTTTAGGAGTTGTGGCTTGGAGCTTTTTTGGAATTATGTTACTGCAGTATGGAGCTATTTTCTTTTCAGGTTTCTATAACTATACAACAAAGGGGATAGTTTTTACATTGGAATATCTTGAAAGATTTAAACTCTCTACCCTAGATGTTTTTATAAGAACTCTTATCTATGCTCTAATTGCTGGTTTTTTTTCTGCAATTATAGGAGTGCTGATATCATATTTTAACAAAGAGAGAGATAGCATATTAATAAAAGTGATTGAATTTTTTTCAAGCTTGCCATATATAATACCAGGAACATTTTTTGGATTGGGATATATATTAGCTTTTAATGATGGAGCTTTAACTTTGACAGGAACAGCTGCTATAGTAGTATTAAACTGTATATTCAGACAGATTAGTATAGGAATAAAAGCTGGAGATTCTATCTTGGCGAGATTTGATATGAATTTGCTAAAGGCTGGAAGAGATTTAGGAGCTACTAAGCTTAATCTTCTGTTGGATATAGTTTTACCAAATTTGAAGTCAGCTTTTTTAATAGCTTTTGTCAACTGTTTTATAGCTACAATGACAACTATAGGAGCAATTATATTTTTGATATCTCCAGGGGCAAATGTAGCTACAGTTGTATTATTTAACTATGTTTCACAAGGGGAGTATGGACTTGCTTCTATTACAGCTTTAGCAATAACTTTAATTACTTTTTCTTTAAACATATTAGTAGTAAAATTTTTAAATAATGGAGAGAAAGAATAATGTATCTAAAAATTGAGAATATTAGTAAGATATTTGAAAAGGAAAGAGGGGTAAAAAATATCTCTTTTCAACTAGAAAAGGGAGAATTAGTCTCTTTTTTAGGTCCTAGTGGTTGTGGAAAAACAACATTGCTGAATATAATAGGTGGATTTATAAAAAATGATAGTGGAAATATTTATCTAGAAAATAGAGATATAACTGAGTTCCCTCCAGAAAAGAGAGAGATTGTTACAGTATTTCAAAACTATGCACTTTTTCCTCATATGAATGTAATAGAGAATGTAAAATATGGATTAAAATATAGAGGATATAATAAAGAGGAGCAGATAAAATTAGCTAAAGAGTATCTGAAAATAGTTGGGCTTGAAGGATATGAAAAAAATTCTGTAGGAGAGTTAAGTGGAGGACAACAGCAAAGAGTTGCTTTAGCTAGAGCCTTAGTGTTACAGCCTAAGATTTTACTTTTAGATGAGCCTTTTAGTAATCTTGACGCAAAATTAAAAATAGCTATGAGAGAGGAGATAAAGGAGTTACAAAAAAGATTGGGAATAAGTATGATATTTGTAACTCATGATCAAGAGGAAGCTTTGAGTATTTCTGATAGAATAGTTGTTATGTCAAACGGAGAGATAGTTCAAATAGGAAAACCTGAGGAGATATACTATTCTCCTGAAAATAGATATGTAGCTGAATTTATAGGGAAGATAAACTTTTTAGAAGCTGGAAATAAAAGACCAGAAGAGATAAAAATGAGAAGAGATGATAGTGGAGATGCTGTTATTTTAAGTAGAGAGTTTATGGGAGCTACAACTCTATTTGTAGTGGAGAGATTGAAGAAAAAAATATATGTAACTATCTCTGGAGAAGAGGCTTTGAAATACAAAGTGGGAGATAGGGTAGCATTAGAGCTAGAATAAAGAGCGATGGATAATTTGATTGTTTATCTTTGAGATTTTAGTAGTTTTGGTGTCGATGAGAAATCATTGACACCTTTTTCTTTAATTGATAAAATGATAGTAAATAGTATCAATAAGTATCAGAGGTGTGATATGGAAGTAAAATTATATAATCAGATAGTAAATGATAAAGATTTTTTTAATTTAAAAAAGTTACAATATAAATATAATAAAAAAGATATAGAAGAAGTTTTAGAAATTTTAAAGGAAAATGAGTATATAGAAGTATCAATAAAAGATTTTTTAGGAAAAAATTTAGTATATATGAAACATATTCCACAAATAGAGATGAGTAGAATAAAATCTCTTTTAATACCTCAAGAAAAAGAGATGTATAGTATGAAGGAGATGGAGGAAGAGATATATTCAACTCTTCTAATTGAAAATATTCAATCTTCAAGAAAAAAAATTAGAGATATTTTAAAAGGATATTCCCCTAAAGATGAAGAGGAGAATAGAATTTTTGGAATAAAAAAGGGAATAGAGTTCATTTCAAATAAAGAGAATAAGATAACAGAGGAAAATCTGTATAAACTTTATCAAATGACAATAGGAGAGTTTTTAGGAGAGGAAAATAGATTACCACAGGGAAATTATTATAGAGATGATGATGTATTTTTGATGGGAAGTAAGGTGGAACATCAAGGACTAGAGAGCAAAAAGTTAGATGAGTATATGAAAAATTTTATAAATTTTATTAATGCAGATGATAAGATAAATGAGCTATGGAAGGGAGCAATGATACATTTCTATTTTGGATATATACACCCATATTTTGATGGAAATGGAAGAACTGCTAGAATGTTACACTTGTGGTATCTGATTCAAAAAGGGTATTCATCTACTTTACACCTATCTTTTTCACAATATATAAATAGTAGTAGAAAAGAGTACTATAAAGCTTTTTCACAAGTGGAGGAAAATTACAAGATAAGCAAGAGAGTGGATATAACTCCTTTTATAACCTATTTTATTGAAAATGTTTATAACAAGTTAGAAAATAAGATTTATGAAAATGGAATTTTTGAGAGATATAAACAGTTACTAGGTGAAGGAAAGATAACAGAGAAAGAGAGAGAACTTTGGATCTTTGTGATAAATAGTTATGGAGATAGAGAGTTTTCTACTAAGGATTTAGAAAAAGATTATAGAGATGTGGCTTATGCAACTGTAAGAGGATTTGTTTTAAAATTTGAAGAGTTTGGGTTATTGGAAAGTCAGAAATATGGGAGTAGAGTGAAGTATAGAGTGGTAGGAAAATAGGAATAAATATGGTAAAATAGAGTAAAATATAGTAGGGGGGATAACATGATAGATATAGAGTTAACTGAAGAAGATGTGAGAGCTAAATATATAGACCCTAGTATAAGAAGTGCTGGTTGGGATGAGGGAATACAAATAAGAAGAGAGGTATTTTTTACTGATGGTAAGATAATTATACAAAAGAATAGGACAAAAAGAGGAAAAAGAAAAAAGGCAGATTATATATTAAGTTATAAAGCTAATCTTCCACTTGCTATAATTGAAGCAAAGAAAAATACCTTTAGTGTGGAACATGGAATACAACAAGGAATAGAGTATGGAGAGATTTTGGATATTCCTTTTATATATAGCTGTAATGGAGAGGGGTATTTTGAATTTGATAGGCTTACTGGGAAGAGTAGAGAATTAAAAATGAGTGAATTTCCTAGTCCAGATGAACTTTGGGAAAGATACTTAAGAGAAAAAGATTTAGATAGAGAAGATTTATTAGTAGAGTCTTATTTTTTCTCACAGGGAAGTAAAACACCGAGATATTATCAAAGAATAGCAATTAATAGGACAATGGAAGCTATATCTAAAGGGCAACAAAGGATACTTCTAGTAATGGCAACAGGAACAGGAAAAACTTATACAGCTTTTCAGATAATATGGAGATTATGGAAAAATAGAGAGAAAAAGAGAATACTTTTCTTAGCAGATAGAAATATTTTAGTAGACCAGACAATGTCAAATGACTTTAGATATTTTGATGATAAGATGATAAAGATATCTCGTAAAAAAGTAAGTAAAGCACATGAGATATATTTAGGACTATATCAATCTATGACAGGAAATGAAGATTGGCAACAGATATTTAAAGATTATAGTAGAGATTTTTTTGATTTGGTAGTGATAGATGAGTGCCATAGAGGAAGTGCAAAAGAGGACAGTGCTTGGAGAGAGGTGTTAGAATATTTTTCATCAGCTACACAGATAGGAATGACTGCTACACCAAAGGAAACAAAAGAGGTAAGTAATATCCATTACTTTGGAGAGCCTATATATACATATTCATTAAAACAAGGGATAGAAGATGGATTCTTAGCACCATATAAGGTAGTAAGATATAGATTGGATAAAGATATTTTGGGATTTCGTCCAGAGGGAAACCAAAGAGATATGTATGGAAATATCATAGAGGATAGAGAGTACTATGGAAAGGATTTTGAGAGAAGCTTAGTATTGATAGAGAGAAGAAAAAGAGTAGCTAAAATAATATCTGAGTATATGAAAGAGAACGATAGATATATGAAAACTATTGTTTTCTGTGAAAATATAGAGCATGCTGAGGAGATGACAAAATATTTGGCTATGGAAAATAGTGATTTGATGAAGATAAATCCTAAGTATGTAATGACTATTACTGGAGATAATCCAGAGGGAAAAGCTCAGCTGGATAATTTTATTGACCCAAATTCTAAATATCCAGTAATTGCTACTACTTCTAAACTTTTGACAACAGGGGTAGATGCTAAGACTTGTAAATTTATAGTACTAGATAGCAATATAAACTCTATGACAGAGTTTAAACAGATAGTAGGGCGTGGGACTAGAGTAGATGAGGAACATGATAAAACATGGTTTACTGTTTTGGATTTTAGAGAGGTAAGTAGGTTGTTTGCTGACCCAGATTTTGATGGAGAACCTATTCAAGATGAGGAGTTTGTACCAAAATCAGAGAAAGAAGATGAGGAAGAGAAAGATAAAAATCAAGAGTTTCCTACTTCAGAAGATAATGAAGATGTCAATGATGGAGAGATAAAGGAAGATGATTTTGGATTTGATGATAAGGAGAGAATAAGAAAAAAATACTATGTAGATGGGGTAGAGGTAAGAGTATTACATAAACAGATACAACTTCTTGGAGCAGATGGAAAACTTATCACTAAATCCTTTGTAGATTATTCAAAAGATGAGATGAAAAAATCTTATCAATCCTATGATGAGTTTTTAAAGATTTGGACACAAGAGGGGCAGAGAAAAATAATTGTAGGGGAGCTAGAAGAGAGAGGAATAGATTTTGAAACTTTAAAAGAGGAGATAGGAGCAGACTTAGATGAATTTGATATAATTTGTCATCTAGCTTTTGATAAAAAACCTATCACTAAAAAACAGAGAGCTGATAGAGTGAGAAAAAGTAAGTATTTAGAAAAATATCAAGATACAGCTAAGGAGATATTGGAGATACTCTTAGAAAAGTACAGTGATGGAGATTCTGATGTCTTTGAAGATATAAAGGTATTACAATTACCACAGTTTAGAAAATTTGGAACTTTACCAAAGATTATGAAGATTTTTGGTTCTAAAGATAATTTTGAAAATATTATGCATGAGATAACAAAAGAGATATATTTATAAGGAGAAATTTTAAATGGCAATAGGAAACTTTGTAAAATCTTTACAGGATATAATGAGAAAAGATGCAGGAATAAATGGAGATGCACAGAGAATAGAGCAGATAGTATGGCTACTATTTTTAAAAATATTTGATACCAAAGAAGCAGAGTGGGAATTATTAGAGGATAACTACAAAGAGATAATACCTAGTAAGTATAGATGGAGCAATTGGGCTAATGATGAAGAGGGAATTACTGGAGATGAGTTATTAGAATTTGTAGATAGACTATTTAAAGATTTGAGAGATATGGAGATAGGAGAGGGAACTGATGCAAGAAAGATACTTGTGAGAGAGTTTTTCCAAGATACTCATAACTATATGAAGTCTGGAACTTTGCTAAGAGAGGTAATAAATGTTGTATCTAAGATAGATTTGGAAGATGAGAGTGAAAGACATGCTTTCAATGATATATATGAAACTATATTAAAAGATTTACAAAGTGCTGGTAATGCTGGAGAGTTCTATACTCCAAGAGCTGTAACTGATTTTGTAGTAGATATGTTACAACCAAAATTTAGAGAGAAGATAGCTGACTTTGCTTGTGGTACAGGAGGATTTTTAGTAAGTGCCTTAGAATATATATTAAAAAATCAGGAAGAAGAGTTTGATACTGATTATCTAAAAGTATTGGGAGAA
Source organism: Fusobacterium sp. (assembly GCA_019410665.1). Taxonomy (GTDB): domain Bacteria; phylum Fusobacteriota; class Fusobacteriia; order Fusobacteriales; family Fusobacteriaceae; genus Fusobacterium_A. The sequence continues at coordinate 1,663 of DXSD01000040.1, read as the reverse complement.
TCAATCTATGGAATAGAGAAAAAACCTCTACCTTATTCACTTTGTTTAACGAATATGATGTTACATGATTTGGATACTCCTAATGTAAGACATGATAATGGACTTACTGAAAATGTAAGGGAGTTTAGAAAAAATCAGTTAGTTGATGTGATAGCTATGAATCCCCCATTTGGTGGAAGTGAGGAAGAGGGAATAAAGACAAATTTCCCTAATGAATTTAAGACAAGTGAAACAGCAGATTTATTTATAGTGAGAATGATGTATCAATTAAATGAAGGTGGAAGATGTGGAGTAGTACTTCCAGATGGATTTTTATTTGGTGAGGGAGTAAAGACTTCTATTAAGAAAAAACTAATAGAGGATTTTAACTTACATACAATAGTGAGATTGCCTAATGGGGTATTTGCTCCATACACTGGAATAACTACTAATCTGTTATTTTTTGACAAACCAGAGCTAAAAAAAGATGGAGAGGTAACTACTAAAGAGGTATGGTTTTTTGAACACCCACTACCAGAGGGGTATAAGACATATACTAAGACAAAACCTATAAAATATAGTGAGTTTGAATTAGAGAAAAAGTGGTGGAACAATAGAGAGGAGAATGAGTTTGCTTGGAAGGTGTCAGCTGAAGAGATAATCAAGTCTAACTATAATTTGGATATAAAAAATCCTAATAAGCAAGAGGAAAAATTAGAAAGTCCAGAGTTTTATCTAAATGAGTATAAGAGAAACTATGATGAGATAGTGAGAATAAAAGATAGATTGAAAGATGAATTAGAGAGTTTGTTGAAGGGAGAATAAGAGATGATAAAATTTGTACTAGAAAATTTTGATACAATTTTTAGAAATGAGAAATCTCTTGAAAGTTTGAATAAGATAATTTTGGACTTGGCTATAAGAGGGAAGCTTGTGGAACAAAATCCAGAAGATGAGCCAGCGAGTGAGCTATTAAAAAGGATAAAAGAGGAAAAAGAGAGATTAATAAAAGAGAAGGTAATAAAAAAAGAGAAAGAACTACCCAAGATAGAGAAAGATGAGATACCTTTTGAGATACCAGAGAGTTGGGAGTGGGTAAGACTAGGAGAGATATGTGAGATAAATATGGGGCAGTCTCCAAAAGGAGAAAGTGTAAACTCTAGTGATGGTGTGGGATTAATTGGTGGAGCTAGTGATATGGGAGAAATATTTCCTAAAATAAAAAGATATACAACCTCGCCAACAAAATTATGTAAAAAAGATGATTTAATTTTATCTGTAAGAGCAACACTAGGACGTCCAATTTTTTCAGATGGAATTTATTGTTTAGGAAGAGGAGTATGTGGAATAAGTAGTTCAGTAATAAATAAAAAATTTTTAAGAAATTATTTTTTTAGTATGGAAAAAGAGCTTTATTCTAAAGCAAATGGAACAACATTTTTACAAGTAACAAGAGAGGATATAGTTACATTATTTTTTCCACTTCCTCCACTAGCAGAGCAAAAAAGAATAGTTGAAAAGGTTGAGAGATTACAAGAATTAATTAAAAATCTAAAAGAGGTTTATTTATCTAATGAAGAGAGTAGACTTAATTTGAAAAAATCTCTTTTAACAGAAATAGAAAAAAGTAATAGTGATAAAGAGTTATTAAAAAATCTTGAGTTAGTTTTTAGTAATTTTGATA